>CAYNKB010000056.1:0-4792 GCA_964397725.1 Candidatus Woesearchaeota archaeon
TTGGAAAATTGAGTGCTGCTTTGACGAATAACAGCGAGAAGAGGAGTTTGTTTGGGAGCTTGGTTCCTAAGAGCTTTAGAAAGGAAGAGGTAAACAGGCAGATTTTGAGGAAAAGTTTTTATAGAAGCAGGCTTGGATAAATATATATAGAATCAGGTTGAGATAAATATATGACAGATTGGGCGACGGATTTGGCTGAAGAGTTAGCTGGAATGAGTAGGAGTAGAATTATGGAAACAGATTTTTTGGATAGCGATAGTGCTATTTATTTGGATAGAAGGACTGGAGAGCCATATTCTGGGAGACAGGCGCGGGCAGAAGTTTTTACAATGTGGCGTTATCTTAGCAATAACTTGTTAAAGAGATTTTAAGGGTAAGATTATGAAACAAAGTGAGAAGGATTGCGTATTTTGCCGGATTGCCAAGGGAGAGATAAAGGCGGAGGGTGTGATAGAGGGAGATAATTTTCTTGCTTTTAGGGATGCAAATCCAAGAACTGGGGGGCATACTCTTATAATTCCCAAAAAACATTTTGTAACTTTATTGGATATTCCAAATAAACTTGGAAATGAATTGCTTGAGTTTACTAAGAAAATTGCGGGAAAGTTGCTTGATGAAAAATATGGAGATGGCTTTAATATTTTAATGAATAATCTGGAAGTTGCGGGGCAGGTTGTGAAGCATGCGCATATTCATATTATTCCAAGAAAAGACGATGATGGATTGAGAATGATTGCTTAATGGCTCCGGAGAGAATTAAACTCTCGACTTCTTCGAAATGGTAACATAGTTATTTATATTTTATACAACCTATTTGCTAATGGAAATTAATAAAGACTTTGCTTTATTATATGGCATAATGTTAGGAGATGGTTGTTTAAGTTTAGTTAGTGGCAAGAAGAAATTTATTACAATAACTTGTTCTTTGAAAGATGATTTGCCCTTTTTTGAGACAATTCTTTCTCCAATATTGAAGGAATTTAGGGGCAGAGACACTAAAATAAAATTTAGAAAGTCTTATGGTGCAATAGAGTTTAATTTTATAGATTCAAAAATGTTTGATTTTATTCATTCTATTGGATTTCCAATTGGAAAGAAAGGAACAGGTATTATTATTCCTGAGATCTTTTATCAAAGGAATTTGGTAAGGTTTGTTGTTCAGGGATTTTTTGCTACGGATGGAAGCCTAGTTTTAACCAAAAATCCAAATAAGTATTATCCTAGGATTGAGGCTCATGCGATTTGCAAGAATCTTATCAGACAAATAACGGATTATTTGGATGAACTTGGATTAAATGGTCATTTTTACGAGTGTAAGAGAGTTTTGGATACTTCATTTACTAGAAATTTTCCTAATTATAGATTTCAATTTAATGGTAAGAAAAATCTTTTACTTTTTGATAATTTAATTGGATTTGTTAATCCAAAGCATAAAAAAAGGTTTGATGAGTTTATTGATTATTCTAATAGATATGATTTTATTCCATTTGCTTATAGGAAAGATATGGCGCTGGGGAGAGTCGAACTCCCAATCTCCGCCTTATGAGAGCGGCGTGATAACCGCTACACTACAGCGCCAGAATTAAGACAAAATTAGCGTTTTTAATTGTTTGTTTAGGCCACTTTTTTTGGAAGAATTTATAAGTCTGTTTTTGTTTGGATAGGGATGGTTATAGAAGAGGTTGTTAATGCTACTGATGGGAATTTAATAGGGAACCTTATAGTTGAAGTTGGAAAATTGGGAATACTAATTCAAACTCTTGGAATTTTAGTTGTTTTATGGATTTTATTTGCAGTTGTAACAATGTATTTTAACAGGAAGAGAAGGAAGCTTCTCGAGGGAATAGATTCCAGGCTTAGAGATGTTGAAGGAAAACTTGACAGGGTTTTAGAAAAGAAAAGATAACTATATTTTTTGAACTTTTTTTAATCGCGCAATGTAGCCGGCTATTTTATTTCTGATTGATTTGCTCGGCATTGTGCTGTTTCCAAGTATTCTTTTGTTTTTTTCGAAGTCTTTATTGAAAGAAGTTCCTTCTACTGCCATTAGCTGGCGAGCTCCCTTCTTAATCATAAGCGACTTTATTCTTCCCATACTCTCTCTTAGAAATTAGGTATTTAAAAGTTACTATATGTTAAAATTTCAATTTCTCAAATTTGACTAGGTTTTTCCATGATTTTAAGTGTTCTTCTGCTTTTTTATTCAAATCGCCTGGAGACATAAACAGGGCAGTCATTTTTTCTGACTGGGCTTTTTGCAAAGCAAGATTTAGGTCGTTTTCATTGATACTTTTTTTGTCTTTCGCCAAAAGAAAAAGCTCCTGTTTTCCAAATAATGTGTCGATTCTTATTTTTGCACAAAATTCCTTCTTCTTTTCCAGGAGAACTTGAAGTATTTCTATATCCTTTGAATGAAGGTATTCTTGGATATTACTGGGAAAGAGGTAAACTGGCTTGACTTTTACTTTTTTTTGTTTTGGCTTTTCTTTTGTTTCCGGGGTAATTATTTTTTCTCTAGCTTTTTCTATTTTTTTAACTGGCTCAGGAACTTTCTTTTCTATTGTTTTTTCTACAGGAATAGCTGGAAGTTCTTTTACAACTTCTTTTTCCAGTATTTTTTCCGATACAGGGGAGAGTAATTTTTGTATTTCGCTTTGGAGCTCTGAATCAGGAAGAAGATAATATTTCCAGAATATTCTGGATTCTTCATTTATCCTTACTTTAACGGGGATTGCAAAATCTTTAATTGAAGCTAGTGCAACGCGAGTGACAGGCTCTAAAGAGGAATCCTCGAGAATTTTTGATTTTTTTAGGAGAGATACAGCTTCCTTTTCTCTTTGATTGAGATAGTTTATGTGATTTTCAAGAAGATTTTCCTGACCAGAGAGATAATACAGGGGGGAGCTGCCTACTTTCATATGGCTTACTTTTATCTTCTGCTCTGCTTTTAACTCGGACAAGAAAGCTGAAGCGAATAAGGGTTCAACGCCGATGGTTCTTGCAATTTGGGAGGGAAGCGAAGGTCCCCGAAGTCTTATTGAGGAAATTATTTTTTCTTTGTCTTGGTTAAGCTTTTGCACGTCAATAGGCATACTTGTTTGAGATAAGGGGATGTTATAAATATTATTATGGTTAGGGTTTAACCCAGGATATTTCGTAGTATGTAACGTCAGATTCTTCATCTACTATTCCAAGCAAAAGTTTTTTCTTTGTTGAATGGGCTATACGATTTTTAGCAGTGAATTCGTGCCAGCTGAATGCTGAGGTTTCTTTAGCTGTGAATAGAATCCAGCGGGCGTGGTCTTGCCCTGGGCGAACTCCTTGGTCGTAAACTCTAAATTCTGCTCCAAATTTAAGGGCTGTTTTTACAATATATCCTTTTTTTCTCAAGTCTGAGAAGACTGTCAGCTTTGTTTCAATTTTTTTGTCTATTTTCTTTATTCTTTTTAGGAAGGAATCTTCAGAAAGAGGCTTATGATTTGAGAAAACTTTCATTTTATTTTCCATTGCGAGGAAAAGAGATTCCACTAAGGAGTATTCTATTTTGTTCTGCTTCTTTTCTCCAAAGCTGGATTTTTCGTATAGCATAAATGCGTCCGGAGAGTTTGAGGTTATTTTTTCCCCTGAAAATATTGCCTGTATCATTTCGATATTAAAATAGAAAGATATATATATATATATATTCCCATTAAAAGTTAGAATTTCATTATTGAAATTGAAAGGAGGTTGAAATGGTTAAAAGTACTAATAATACGAATTGGATAGTTCTTATCGCTGTTGTTGCTGTTGTTGCCATCTTAGTTTCTTTGGCTACTGTATCCTTGACAGGAAATGTTATATCTGTTAAAAAAGGATATGATGCTAAAGTTTATACAAAAGCAGAGATTGATAAAAAATTAAGTTCGTTTGGTGGAAGTTGTGAGTATATACACTTTAAGAGTTTTGATGGAAAAACGACTAAAGAAGCCTGTTCTAGTATAGGAAAAATACCTAAAATTCTTGATACATCAATTTTCAATACATTGTATAATAAAGTAGATTGCAGTCCTAGTTATCAAATATACACTTCTACTTCAAATGCTTTATCTAAAGCAGACGGAGCCGAGCTTCTCGGTAGAAATCTTTTAGGGACTGTATGTCATAATGCAAAATTTCCTGATGGTTCATCAAATGGCGGTTTCTCCAGTGGTATAGATGTGTATAATGAAGGAATAATTTGCTGTTAATTTATTTATTTTTATTTATTTTTTCTTTTTTTGTAATTAGTTGTGAAAAGTAGGTTTTAAAAAGCAGTCATAATATTGATATTTATGGGAAATGAGGAAAATGAATTTGGGGATTTTGAGGAAGTTGTAGAGGAAGGGCAGGTTCAACAGCAGGGAGATGAAGGGCCTGTAAGAGTCAGAATACCCCGCGGGAAAGAAGTAATTGGGATGATTGTGCAGAGGCTTGGAGGAAACAGGATGGAAGTAAGGAGCACAGACGGAAAGGTCAGAAATTGCAGAGTTCCTGGAAGATATAAAAGGAGCTTGTGGCTGAGGCCGAATGATGTTGTTTTAATAGTTCCTTGGGTGGATGATGATAAAAAGGGCGATGTTATATACAAGTATAATCCTTCAGGCGTAAATCAGCTTAGGAAGAAGGGTGTTTTAGATTCTATAAAGAATGACTTTTAGAGAATTTTAAACGTCAAAATCTGGAAGATTTTAAGGTAAGAGTTGAACCGCAACTTTTAAATTTAGTATTTTGTAAGAGTTATTATGGCTAAGGAAATTGACTTCAAGAAGATAGA
>CAYNKB010000057.1:0-4536 GCA_964397725.1 Candidatus Woesearchaeota archaeon
CGATAAAACTATTAGTTTTAATCTGAAGGCAGATGCGCTATCCAGGCTGCGCTACAGGCACATAGTTTTAGTAATTTTAAAGATGTTTATAAACCTTACTAAGCATAAAGTTTTTAAAGATTAATCTAAGTTTATTTGCATATGGATTTCAAAAAAATAGAAAAGAAATGGCAGGATAAATGGGAAAAGGCGAAGGTTTTTGAGGCGAAAGAAGGAAAGAAGAAATGCTATGTTTTGGAAATGTTTCCTTATCCGAGTTCAAGCGGACTGCATTTGGGGCATGCTTTAAATTATGTTATTGGGGATATTTATGCGAGGTATAAGAAAATGCAGGGCTTTCAGGTTTTGCATCCGATGGGCTTTGATTCTTTTGGTTTGCCTGCTGAAAATGCTGCAATTAAGGCAAAGTCACATCCTAAAAAGTTTACGGAAGAGGCTATAAAGAATTACATAAAACAGATGAAAGGCTTAGGAATTTCTTATGATTGGATCAGAGAGATAGAGACACACAAGCCAGATTATTATAAATGGGGTCAGTGGATTTTTTTACAGATGTTGAAAAAGGGATTGGCTTATAGGAAAAAAGCCAGTGTTAATTTTTGCCCTATGTGCAACACTGTTCTGGCAAATGAGCAGGTTATAAATGGAAGATGCTGGAGGCATGAAGATTGCCAGGTTCAAGTAAAACAGTTAGAGCAATGGTTTTTGAAAACAACGGAATATGCTGAAGAATTATTGAGCGGATTAGATAAATTGGATGACTGGTCAGAAGTTATAAAAAATTTACAGAGGAATTGGATTGGAAAGAGTGAGGGGAGCGAAATTATTTTTAAGATACAAAAATCGGATGGATTTTTGTCCGATTCGAAATCGAAGATTTCGAACGTTAACGGAGATAACTGGAAGATATTTACAACAAGGGCAGACACTTTATTTGGAGTTACATTTTTAGTAATCAGCGCCCAACATCCAAGGCTGATGGATTTGGCAACTTCTGATAAAAGAAAGGAGGTTGAGAAATTTGTTGGGAAGATAAAATCTACGAAGCAGGAAGATATGGACAAGTTGGATAAAGAGGGAGTTTTTACCGGAAGTTATGCGGAGCATCCTTTAACAAAAGAGAAAATTCCTATCTGGGCTGGCAATTTTGTTCTTGCTGATTATGGAAGCGGGATGGTTATGGCTGTTCCTGCGCACGATCAGAGAGATTTTGAATTTGCGAAGAAATATGGAATATCTATGAAGGTTGTTGTTCAACCAAAGGGAGATAAGTTGGATGTGGGGAAGACGAATGTGGCATTTGCAGATTATGGTGTTTTAATAAATTCAAAGGACTTTGATGGATTGGAAAGTGAGGAAGCTAAGGAGCATATTACAGAAGTTTTAAAGAAAAAAGGATTGGGAAAGAAAACAATACAATATAGGCTAAGGGATTGGCTGATTTCTAGGCAGAGGTTTTGGGGGACGCCAATACCTGTAGTTTATTGCGACAAATGTGGCATTGTTCCAATATTGGAAAAGAATCTTCCTGTTAAACTTCCTGATAAGATTAAATTTAAAGGAGCTGAGAATCCTCTAAAAACAGACAAGAAGTTTTTGGAAACTAAGTGTCCTGAATGCGGAAGAAAGGCAACAAGGGAAACTGACACAATGGATACTTTTGCCAATAGCAGTTGGTATTATTTGAGGTATGCAGATTCAAAAAATAATAAAGAGATATTCAACAAGAAAAAAGCTAATTATTGGGCACCGATTGATTTGTATATAGGTGGCAAGGAGCATGCAACTTTGCATTTAATATATATAAGATTTTATACAAAGTTTTTAAGAGATTTGGGACTTTTAAAAATTGATGAACCTGCTGTGAGATTATTTAATCAAGGATTCTTATTAGGTTCAGATGGAGAAAAAATGTCAAAATCCAAAGGAAATGTTATTTTGCCAGAAGTAGTTTCTGAAAAATATGGGCTGGATGCGGCCAGATTATTTTTAGTTTCAGTTTCAAGCCCTGATAAGGATAAAGTTTGGAGTGATAATGGCGCGGAAGGGAGCAGAAGATTTGTTAACAAGCTGTTTGAGATGATTAGGAATATAAAAGTTGGAAAGAGCAGCAAAAAAATGGAACATTTTATTAATAAAACTATAAGAGAGGTAGAAAAAGATATAGAATATCTTGCCTACAATATTGCGGCTATAAAACTGAGAAAGATGTTTGAGTTTATAGAATCTGAAGATATTTCTAAAAAGGATTTGGAAAGTTTTGTGAAGATACTAAGTCCATTTTGCCCCCATATTTCAGAAGAGCTTTGGGAGAAAATGGGAGGAAAAGGATTTGTCAGCATGGCAGAATGGCCAAAATATGACGAAAAGAAGATAGATGATAATTTTGACAAAGCGGAGCAGGCTTTGGAGAAGACGGTTGGGGACATTTTGAATATATTAAGAATAATCAAGGAGAAGACTATGAACGAAGGGCAAAAAATTTATTTGTATGTTCTGCCTAATGAATTTGAATTTTACAGCGAGGAAGAATTAACCAAGAGAGTCGGAAGGGAAATTAAGGTTTATAAGGTAAATGATAAGGACAAGTATGATCCTGACGGAAAGTCTGCGAAGGCAAAGCCTGGAAAGCCAGGGATTTATGTTGAGTAGATATGATAATGCTTAAATATTCTCTTTAATTGAATTTTTGATGAACCTTCACCGAATGGTTGATGAAACTGCTTCTCTTCTTGTTCAGTGTGGTACGGTGTGCGGTACGCCTATTCTGCTTTATCATCATATGATAGGTACGAAAAGAAGTAGGGATGCTATTAGAGAGGATTTGCCCACTAGAGAGAATGTTATATTTACTTATAATAATCTTATGTATCTTGGCAGGGAAAATGAGGCAGGTTTAGTTCGAACGCAATATCGTTTTTTTGTTGATTCTTTTGGTTTGGAACCTACTGATCTTGAAGCCGAACACCAAAGATATCTTGAGAGTTCCTTAATTAAAGGTTTAGAGGATGCTTTAAAATTTGGGAGTTAGGGAAGAGGTAAAAAAGACAATAAATTTGCTCTCTTGAAATTCCAGATGCTACTTATAAGTTGCAGGTAGTCTTTTCTTAGTGACTTGGTATATAAATTATGTTACCCTATAAAAAATATATCTTAATTTATTATGTCTATAAATAGCTTTTATGTTTCTATATGGCATGAAAACTCAAGAATGTGTTTTGCCGGTGAGGTGCGCAAGTTGTGGGGCCACATTTGACTTGTGGTATGACTTGCTTGCGGGAGAGGATGGAGTAAAAGGAGTCCCTGCTGGAAAGATTAGAGAGGAAGAGCATTTGTGCTGGCAGTGCAGGGAAAGTATGCCCAAGAAATGGGAGCCTATTGACGTGGAAGCGATGGACGAGAGTGAAGAGGACGGGCTTTCGCTTTACTGGGATTAAGTTTTTATAGTTCTTTTTTCTTTTTTGTTTTATGAGTGTGGTAACTAGCGGTGTGAGTTCTAATATTTTTGATTTAGTTGATGAGATTCCAGGTGTTGGGGAAGAAGTTTTAGAGAGGGTTTATGAGATCGCTGGAAAAATGGTTAATAATCCTGATTTTAGGAATTTGGCTACTTTACGTTATTGGGATCTTAGGGGATTACCTCCTCCAGTTGTTAGAATGGCTAATAATATTATTCCTTTAGGGTACGGAATGGATTTTTGTCAAGAGCCATTTCAGAGACAGACTTTGTTTTATTTGGATGTGGGGAATGATAGAAAATTTCTGGTAAATCCTTTATCTGGAGATTTTATACATGGAGTCAATTTAAAAGATTTAGATGATTTTTCATATGTTGGTGGCAGAAGATATAAGCCTTTTTCAGCGTAATTAAATTTATTAATGCGCGTTTTGAGAGATTTGAATGAATGATTTGATTTCGGCTTTGATATTGGCTGTTGTGCAGGGATTGACAGAGTGGATTCCTGTTTCAAGCTCCGGGCATTTGGTTTTGGCGGAGAGGATTTTGGGATATCAGGGAGGCTTGGTTTTTGATGTTGCTTTGCATTTTGGGACATTGATGGCTGTTTTTGTTTATTTTGGGAAGGATATAACTGATATTTTGCAGGATTTTTTTAGGGGGAAATGGAAGAGCGAGAACGGAAAACTTGGGCTTTATTTAATTGTTGCCACGATTCCTGCAGTTATTTTGGGAATTTTTTTAAAGGAAATTTATAACAATGTGCTTTCCAATTTGGGAATGCTGGCTTTGGGATTTGGAATTACAGGGCTGTTTTTATTTATTGCTTCAATAGATTTTCATAGAAAGGGAGAGCTGGGGTTTGGAAATAGTTTTATCATTGGACTTGCGCAGGCATTGGCTTTGCTTCCAGGGATATCAAGGTCAGGGAGCACGATTTCAACAGGACTGCTTTTAGGCTTGAATGAAAAACAGGCGATGAAGTTTTCTTTTTTGATGGTTATTCCGATTGTATTTGGAGTCAATATATTGGAGATAGGAAACAATACATTGCCTTCTGAATTAATTTGGGCGACTTT
>CAYNKB010000058.1:0-4380 GCA_964397725.1 Candidatus Woesearchaeota archaeon
AAGATTCTCTGTTCAGAAGAAACCCTTTGGGTTTTTCTGCATCCAAAAGTTTCAAGACAAAACGTAAAAACTTTTTGATTTTAGTAGTCTTTATGGAGGGGCAGATGTTGTTGGTGTTGGATTGTCCAATGGAGAGAGACCTTTGAATTATGCTGCAGATTTGGTTAATATTGTGGATGATAGATTATCTCAAAGAATTAATAGGATTTTGATTGCTGTTGGGGATTATTTGTTTCCATGAACTTGATTGTATTCTTTAGAGAACAATAATATATTTTAAGGGCTTTTGTTATTGGTTTTGATTATGTTTTTTCGCTTGGATCACAGCAGAAGGATAAGAGCACTTCAGAGCAGATACGAAGGGAAGGTTTCTAAAGAGCAGGTTAGGATAGATTATTACGGCGTTTTATCCGGACAGAATATTTCTGCTGTTTTTTCTAGAGGCGCTGATTCTTCTTATGTTAGTGATGTCTTTGATACAGTAGATTGTTCTCTTGAGAGTTTTGTTAAGAGCCTTCCCGGTGTCTTAAGGGGTTTGGCTGGAGATACGGCTGAATTAATCAGAAGATAGGATTTATAAGTTATTGATAACTGTGTTATTTATCTGACATCTTGTACGCGGTTCTCTAATTGATAACTGCCAAAAATCTGCAACCTAAACTATGCAGTTATTCATATTTAGACTTTAATAGTTCTGAAACATATGCCATGGCAATTATTCCAGTTACATATCCATCGTGCGTTCCTAAGTTATATTCATGGAAGTGCGGGGAAGATCCGAGAGCGTCAACAAGATAGAGGCTCGCGGGCCCTATTTCTATTTTTTTTAATCCAGATTTTTTATCCCAATTTAATATTATTTCTGGATGCTCTATAAGTTTTCCAGTGGGGTCTCGTTCTAAAACACTCCTTACATTCCTTGCGTATTCTTCTATTGTTTGTTGCCGTCCTTGCTCATAAAATCTTGGAACAAGTTCTCTGAAGTCTTGCGGAAGGCGTATATTTGGCAGAATAACCCTCCGGTATTTTATTGGGTAAAAAATTGGGTAGAGTATAGGGTCCATATTATTCTCGCGGTCCATCTTACTTTTATTCTCGCATTCTTTATAAAGATATATTTGCTTCAAAGATTATGATAGCTATTAGGTTTAAAGAACGCTGCGAGGGATTGATTAAAAGTTTAAGAAAGGATTATCCTTCTTTGCACGACTCTGCTATTATAATAGAGATTAAGAATTTAAAGAATAGTTCTATGTTTGCTAAAAAGATAGGTGAGAGGAATTTTAAAATACAGGTGGATTATAGAAAATATAAGAATGCTAATGATAATCAGATATTGGGCGCTTTTGCTCACGAATTGGTTCATTTTGAGTTTTATACAAAATGGAGTTATTTTAGATATATGATAGACTTTTTGTTTTATAGAATCTCCAAAAAATATGTTAGAAAGATGGAATCTATTGTTGATAGCATAATTATAAAAAAAGGATATGGAAAAGCTTTGATGGCTAATAGAGAAATGAGGAGAAGGGATATGACAAAAGAGGAGTTTGCTAGAGCAAGAGAGATTTATATGTTTGGCGATGATATATCTAAAAAAATGAGGGATTTAAAGTATGATACAAAGAAATAAGAAACTTGTGATACAGAGAAATAAGATTTCTCTGTCCCAAAAATTTAGGAAGATGGACAGGAAACTTTTGATAGCTGGAATTGAATGCACGGCGCATACTTTTGGAGTTGGGATTGTTCATAAGGGAAATATATTGGCAAATGTGAGGGACATGTATGTAACCGACAGCGGTGGGATTATTCCGATGGAAAGTGCGAAGCATCATCGTGATGTTTCTGAAAGAGTTTGGCTTGACGCTTTAAAAAAGGCAGGAATTTCTGAAGAAGAAATTATCGGAATTGCTTTGTCAAATGCTCCCGGGCTGGCTCCGTGTTTGCATGCCGGAATGGAATTTGCAAAAAAGAAGGCAAAAGAAATTGGAGTGCCGATTATTCCTGTAAATCATTGCATTGCTCATCTGGAAATTGGAAGAAGTCTCGGAGCTCGAGATCCTGTTTTGCTTTATGCTTCAGGAGCTAATACTCAGATAATTGCATATGCTTCGGGGAAGTATAGAGTTTTTGGAGAGACTTTGGATATTGGGATAGGAAATTTTTTAGATAAAATAGGAAGGCATTTTGGAATGGGATTTCCAGGAGGGCCTAAGTTAGAGAAGGAAGCTTTGAAGGCAAATGAAAAAGATTATATTGAACTTCCTTATGCAATAAAAGGAATGGATGTTTCTTTTTCAGGCATGCAGACTAAGGTTCAGCAACTTTTTGATAAGGCGAAAGATAAAGAAAAAGCGATTGGGGATTTGGCTTTTTCAATTCAGGAGACTGGATTTGCGATGCTGGTTGAGGCTGCGGAAAGAGCGCTGGCGCATACAGGGAAAAAGGAATTGGTTTTAGGAGGAGGTGTTGCGTGCAATTCAAGGCTGCAGGAAATGTGCAGGATAATGTGCAAAGAGCGCGGAGCAAAGTTTTTTTGCCCAGCCAAGGAATTTCTTGTTGATAATCCTGCTATGATAGCGTTTACTGGAGAGATAATGTTTAATTCTGGAATTAAAGAAAAACCGGAGAAAGTTGATATAAAACCAAGAGAAAGAACGGATGATGTTGAAGTTACGTGGAGAAAATTATTTTAGTATAATCAAGCTTTTCTATTTTTAAATTGATAATTGCCTTCTAGCGTTCCAGACCAATTCCTCTCGCGTGTCAGACTTTTCCCTCCAAATACACCAGCTTCACCGCCAACTAAATGCATTTTGTAATTATCAGTATAAATTGTAAAGTCACTTTCATAACCATCCAACTCAACATCACTTCCTATAACAAAACCATTAACCTTTTCTCTTCCAAAAACGTTAAGCTTTGTTCCGTGCTGCAATAACACCTGCCAGTTAATTATCCCATCTGCAGAACCATTGCTAAATACATAGATTGAGCCTTGCAATTTTGCTCTGCATTTCGGCTTTTCCCAAAAACCTGACAGAAGAAGAATTCTATGGTCATATTGACAAGTACGAGGATCTTCAATTTTTTCCGGGATAAGAAGAACAGCAGATTCCAAACTAGTCATCTCTTTTTTAATACAATACATTTTTTATAATTTTTCACTATTTACTATATATTTTGATTTTTTTTACATGGAAAATAGCTATTCTCTTAACAATACATACATCAAAATTATACAAAAATCTACCAATCTTTTCTCAATAATAAACATAGTGTTCAATATAATAATATATATTAGATATACCATAGATATTTATATATCCCAGACTATAATGGAATATATGAGAAGGAAAGTAATAAAGCAAGGGCATAACACTCTCACGATTACGCTTCCGATGAAATGGGCTAAAGACTTAAACATAAAGCCCGGAGATGAAGTTGATTTATTTGAAAAAGGAAATTCTATAATAATAAATGGGGAGGAAAAAGGAAAGGAAAAAAAAGCAGTTATTGATATTTCAAATTTTACAATTCCATTATTATGGAGATTTATTCAGGGAGCTTATAGATCCGGATGCACAGAAATAAAAATTGTCTTTGATAAAAATAAAAATCTTTACGAAGATCCTTATCATTATTCTATAAAACATTCCCCGTATGCTGAATTGGAGGAAAACATACCGAAAAAAACTTCCCTCGTCTTAATCCAGAGCATAGTAGATCGTTTTATAGGAATGGGAATTATAGAAGCAGAAAAAAATTATTGTATAATAAGAGAGATGGGAGAATTAACACCAAAAGAATTTGACAACTCTTTGAGGAGAATATTTTTTGTTATTTTGCATATGTTTGATAGAATGATAGAAGCAATAGAAAAGGATGAGTTTGGCAGTGCAGATATATATAGGGAGATTTACATAATTGATTTAAATGTTGATAGGCTAGTTGATTATTGCTGCAGAATCTTAAACAAAATTTCAACTTCTTTTCCCGATGAGAAGAAAACTTTATTATTTTCAACACTTTTTTTGCTTGAGATTATAGGGGACGAATTTAAATATATAAGCAAATATATTACTTTCAGCAAAAAATCAATTAAGGAAACGCTCTCTTTTGCAAAGAGAATAAAGAATCATTTTGAAACTTACTATAAGCTTTTTTATAAATTTGACAAAGAGCAATTAATTGAATATAGCCAAGATAATATTGATGTGTGGAAAAACTACTATAAAGAAAAAGATAAAACTGAGAACAAGAAGCCAGCAGAAGATAAAATAAAAAGTATACTGAGCCATCTAAGAAATATGTGCGACTTCACATTTGATCTTATGGAATTAAGGATAGAAATGGAGTTTTAATCCCCGCAAAAAT
>CAYNKB010000059.1:0-4343 GCA_964397725.1 Candidatus Woesearchaeota archaeon
CTTATAGAAAGATAAAATTAGGAGCTAATTTAGTGGAGCTGATAACTGGCATGGTGTATAATGGACCTGGATTAATAGGTGAGATAAATGCTGGGCTTGTTGAATTATTGGAAAAAGATAGTTACAGAAATATTGGCGAGGCTGTTGGGAATTATTCAGTTAATATTAATTAGCTAATGATGCATTGATTTTTGGGAGATATACAACATAGCTTGGTCGGCGAAACATATATAAATAAAATTTTGTTGGATAGGGTATGGCATTCAGCGTTCAGGACTTATTTTATCAGTGGGAGTCTTTCGGCGTTTTTGATATTGTACTTCCATTCTTTCTGATTTTTTCATTAGTGTTCGGTATTTTGACTGCAACAAACGCTTTTGGGAAGAATAAAGGGGTTAGTTTAATGATATCTTTAGTTATTGCAGTGATGGCTTTAAGGACGGGATTGGTTCAGGTTTTCTTTACTGATTTGTTTCCAAAACTTGGAGTTGGGCTGGCTGTTTTGCTGACTTTTGTTATTTTGATTGCTGCGTTTATTCCCAAAGAGCATATGTCTGGATGGCTTATAGGGTTTGGAGTTGGAGGGGTAGTTATAGCAATAATTATAATGATATCTGTTTTCAATAATTATGGGTGGTTTGGTTCTTATTTTTGGCAGGAGTACTGGGGACTTACTGTTTTTGGGATTATATTTATAATATTAATAATTGCTATTTTTAATATGACTAATAAAGAAAATAAGGAATCTAAAGGGATAACTTTTCCTATGCCTAGCTGGAGGTAATTTATGGCTGCTGATGTAACTGCAATTGCTTATTTCGCGCCTATTGCTGCTTTTTTATTGGTTTTTATTGTTAGTTTTGCTGTTCTTTTCAAGACTAATATAATCGGGGAGAATAAGTGGGTTCAGCTTTTTGTCTCTTTGCTTTTAGCTTCTATATTTATATCAGTGGCTGGGACAAGGCAGTATGTTTTAACAATTGTTCCGTGGTTTGCTGTTTTATTAGTTAGTTTGTTTTTAATTTTAATTTTAACTGGCTTGACAGGGAAAGATGCAGTGTTTATGCATAAAGGAATAGGAGTAGTTGTTGTGGTGTTGTTTGGAATAATATTTTTAGTTTCAGGGTTTTTTGTTTTTTCTGATGTTGTCCTTAAATACATTCCCGGGCCTGCTTATGGAGTCGGGGCGGACGAGAGTTCTTTATATTTGGCAAATACTCTTTACTCCCCGAGAGTTTTCGGAGCTATATTGCTTGTTATTGTAAGTGCGATAGTTACTTGGGTGCTGGTAAAAGCAAAGGGATAATTTTAAGGATAAGAATTATTATTAACTTTGATTTCTAGATTTTATTTTTCTTGTCTTTGGTAAATTTCAGTTTTATTTAAATTTTGCAATGTTTCAGAATCAAAATATAATATATTACTATCAATACAAACACGTTCACCTTTTATTCCGCAACTTTTGGTTTTTATTAAACATTCGCATCCAATAAGCATAAGGGAAGAGTTTTTAACAGATGTAATTAGTTTATTCTCTCCGCAAGTCTTTGTACAAAAAGATAAACATTCTTCTCCACAAGATTTAGAATTTATTTTTGATGGCTCTAAATTTTTCCAAATAATGGAAATTAAAATAATGAAAGCAAATATTCCTATTATCAGTAATAACCCAAGTATTTTCTGCCATTTTTTTAGTCTATCTTTTTCTTTAGACATTTCTTTTTAATTTATAATTTCCTATAGATTTCCTTAGTGTTTTTTGTGAGGAGAGGATTTAAATGATTTTTGAGTTTCCAGCAATTCTTTTTTTAAGTCTGCTGTATTAGCAAGGTAGTCCCCGACTTTCTGGAGTATGGAAAGCTGGAGCTGGTCTATTATTTTTTCCATTCTTTTAAGCCTCTCATCAACTATGTCTAGTTTAGTCTGCATTACATTTTTGAGGTTTATGTTTTCGTCAAGTTTCTTTCTTATGGATGAAAGTTTTTCAGATAGAACTTGATCGGCTATTTCTGTTATTGTGTCCGAGCTTAATTGTCCCTGGTATTGCTGATATTGCTCTTGGTATGGCTGTTGTTGTGATTGGGGATAAAATTCATATGCGTTTTGGGGAGAAGGCTGTTGTGAAACTGGAAATTCTTCCTGTTCCTGCGAGGAAAGCATTGATGGCTGCATTTCCTGATACTCTTGAATTGAACTATTGGAAGGCATTCCACCTATAACTCCTTCCTGATGATCTTGAGATTCTATAGCGTTTTTGATGTTCGCCTGATTTAGAGAATCCGATATTTTTCCTTCAGGGATTCCTTGGTTTCGCAAAGCCTGGACTATTTCATCTTCCGTTTTTCCCTCTTTCCTCATGTTTTTTATGTCATCTATTGTGCTCATTTTCTCAATATATCAAGCTGTCTTTGCAAAATCTCAAAATCTGCTTTTCTTGCAGTATTTGAAAGCTGTTCTGTGACTCTTTGAAGAATTTCTCTCAGGCGGAAGTTTTCTTCTTTAATTTCAGAAATTGTTTTTTTCATTTCCTGAATTTCCTGAAATGTTTTTTCTCTTTCTTCAACGAGTGCGCCTCCTATGATAAGGGTACGGTCTTTTAAGAGCCTTTGCTTTTCCTCAATATCCCTGATTCTAGTATTTAAATCGGAGAAGTACTGCTGTTCGTAACCATATTGCTCTTCAGGCATAGTATTATATGGCTTCTGGGTTTAAAATGGTTTCTGAATTTTAGGATATTATTAAATCAAAGATATGCTGGATTATAGATTTTTATTTTGTGATGTTTATCATAACAATCTTTAAAAAGAATGAATTTAACTCTTTTTTATGTCTTGGATGGCTGAATTTGAGGCTGGCATGGCTCTTGCATTAGATGAATATAGGCGTCTGCAAAGTTTAGATTCAAGTCATGAACTTTTAAGATACGGAAATGTTAAGCCAGAAGACGATGAAATCTTTTATTTAAGCGAAGAGAATAAAGAAGATTTCAATAAACGGTTTGCTAGAGAGGGCATAAAGCCCAGGGGGGCACCAGCATGTGCAGTTGCTATTGCTCAATTCTATTTAGCTTTAAGGGATGCAGCTGATAAATTAGAGGGTGTCGTAAGAACGTCAAATGAAAGCAAATTGGTACAACAAGTTGATGATTCTCCAGATGGTTTCCCATTTTAAAATAGAAATGTATTTAATCGTCTTAGCTTTTTACAGGCTATGATGTTTCAAAAGGGGGCTCCATTGTACGCTACGCAGACAGAGAGCAAGGAAGGGGAGACGATACTATATGTCAACTATATGGATGCTTCGGCAGTTCCGAGCATTGCAGAAAATATAGAAGTCATGTCAAGAACTGTTGAAGCTTTGGCTTCAAATCCAGGGGTTTCAAGGATAGTTTTTGTCCAGCAGAGAAATTATAATTATAGTTTTGAGCAGATATCTTTGCTTGCTGAAATAGCAAGGGTTTATAATTTTCTGACAAAACAGGAGGAGATTCTTTCTCCAGAGAAATTGAGCCTGCTGGGAAATCTGCCTTCTGTCTATGGCGATTTAGCTTATTTACTTAGCTTGCTGAAGCAGGATCCATTGGCCTGCTATCATGAGATAAAGAAAAGAGTGCTTGGATTTAGGGAGCAACTTGAGTCTGGGCAGGCGAACAACAAATCTGCGCTGGTTAATTATGTGAGGTTACTTGAGAGATTTAGATCTTTATTGGAGAATACAAAGCTGATACAAAGAGTGCTAGGAAATTTGGAGGATTACGCTTTAGGGAGCAGAGAGTTGTATAATGATATTTTTAGGCCAGATATTCTTCCTAACTTTACTTTTACAAGGTTAATTGCACAGCTTCCCAAGGATGCGGATTTTATTGACCAATATGAAGTCGGGGAGGAGGACGGAAAATTTATTGTTACAATATTAAAGCAGGAAAATGAAAGCAAGTATTTTTATCATGTTATGCCTCCTGAATATTCTTTGACTGAAGAACAGCATATGCTCGTTAATCTTTCCAGAAATGTCTTGACTGAGCACAGGCCAAAGGCAGAGGAGTTTACGAATCCTGAAAGAACAAGGGAAGTTTTCTTTAATGTTTCCAGGGATTTATTGGGAGAATTGGCTAAGAGCAAAGGGATTGACTTGAGCAACAGGGAATTGGTTTTAATGGCAAATATTTTGGTAAGGCACACCATAGGCTTTGGATTAATTGAAATTTTATTAATGGATAATAGACTGCAGGATATTGTTTTAAATGCTCCAATTGCGCAAAATCCTATTTTTGTAAGACATGAAAAATACGATGAGTGCGTTACAAATATAATTCCGAGCTATGAGGATGCGGATTCGTGGGC
>CAYNKB010000060.1:0-4273 GCA_964397725.1 Candidatus Woesearchaeota archaeon
TTCAAGAAAACAGTTAGATATTTCATAACGGCAATGGATATAATTGTTGATGGCGCAAGCTATCCAACTGAAGAGATTGCAAGAAGGTCCCACATATTCAGGACTCTTGGGCTTGGATATGCAAATCTTGGCGCTTTGCTTATGTCTTTGGGATTGCCTTATGATTCTGATGAAGGAAGGGCTGTTGCTGCCGCAATAACTGCTATAATGTGCGGAGAAGCCTATAAGACAAGTGCAGAACTTGCAGGCTTGATGGGTTCATTCCAAGGATTTGACGAGAATAGGGAGTCGATGCTTGAAGTTATAAAAATGCACAGAGAGCATGTAAAAGAAATTGATGTTGAGAAAATTCCGAGCAACTTAAGAGATTTAGTAAATGTTGCATGGGATTCCTGGACAGATGCTTTGGAATTGGGAAAGAAATATGGATTCAGAAATGCGCAGACAACTGTATTGGCTCCAACTGGAACAATTGCATTCATGATGGACTGCGACACGACGGGAATTGAGCCAGACATAGCCCTTGTAAAATATAAAGTCTTGAGCGGAGGGGGAATGCTGAAGATAGTAAATAATTCTGTAAGGCTTGCATTGAGAAATCTCGGATATTCTGAATCTGAAATAAAAGAAATGATTGATTATATTGACAAGAATGATACAATAGAAGGAGCTCCGGGGATTAAAGATGAGCACTTAGAGGTATTTGACTGCGCTTTCAAGCCGGCAAATGGGAAAAGAGCAGTTCATTACAAGGGGCACATTAAAATGATTGCAGTTACTCAGCCGTTTATATCTGGGGCGATAAGCAAGACAATTAATATGCCGGAGGATTCGACGATTGAAGAAATTGCCAATGCTTACTTGTATGCTTGGGAGCAAAAGCTGAAGGCTGTTGCAATTTACAGAGAGAATTCGAAGAGGTCTCAGCCGCTAAATACGCAGAAGACTGACGGGGAGATGGTGAAGAAGAAAGAAATTTTATTAACTAAAGCTGAAAGAAAGAAATTGCCTCAAACGAGAAAGAGCATAACTCATAAATTTGAAATTGCAGGACATGAGGGTTATATTACTGTAGGATTTTATGATGATGGAAAGCCTGGGGAGGTTTTTGTGACGATGCATAAGCAGGGCTCTACGATGCGCGGGTTGATGGATGCCTGGGCTACTTCTGTAAGCTTGAATTTACAGTATGGGGCTCCTGTGATTGATTTATTTGGAAGATATAGACATCAGAAATTTGAGCCATCTGGATTTGTTAAGAATACAAATGGCGGAGAGTTTGACAAGAAAATTCAGCAGATAAGAACTGCAAGCTCTATTGTTGATTATGTGTCTCAGTTTATGATTAATAACTTTGCAACTGGAGCGGCTAAACCTGAAGTCAAAATAGATATTTTGGAAGTAGATGAAAAGGAAGAGCAGGCTGATTTGAATTCATTTGGAAATGAAGAGGGGCTCACTTGCTCTTTGTGCGGAGGCCCAGCGAAAAGAATTGGGAATTGCGCTGTTCGTTGCACTTCGTGCAATCAGACGGTAAGAAGCGGATGCGGGGAATGATTACTTTTTATAAAGAATTGGTCTTAGTCTAGAGTCAGTTAGTTCAACAATCTTTTCCATTTCATGATCAGCTAATTCTCTCTGATAGTATACTCCGGTAGAGTCTATATGTGCTCTATTGAATTCATTTTTAATTTTACTTGTGAACGATAACATAATATCTCTTTTCTCAAAATCTTGGAGTCTTTCTGCTTCTATCAATACCTTTTCTTGTATAGCATCTGCAAGATCATCTAGACTTCTGAAAAAACCATCTTTGGCTGTTTTATCTGATAGTTCCCTAGAATTCCCCCATACCAACACTAAGAAGTTTGCATTATAAAGACTTTCTTTGTTGTCATTTTTTCTATATGCTGTGATATTTACATTAAAACTGCTCATACTTTTTTACAATATATCTCCTTTTTAAACTTTACTCTTTCAAGGAGAAACAAAAGAAGGTTTTTTAATCTGTATTCTGTGAATTCCTATAAATTTCATTTGTTCAACTTTCTCTTTATCTGCTTCTAAACAAAGCTCTATTGCTTCCATTACTTGAGCAATAGTTTTCCCTTGGGTGTGGCATCCCGGAATATCCGGAACTGTCGCTACATAAATGCCATCTTCATCCTGTTCAATTAGGACGGTGAAGTCTAATACTTGCTTTTCCATAAAAGATATTGTGAAATTATCTTAATAAAATTATCTATTAACTCAGGTGATAAGTAAACGCCAATAATTTACTAGGAGGCAAATTTTTAAGCTTTTGATTCTTGATTTAAATATGGTGTATGGAAAAGGACATATCGTAAGTGAGGAAACAAGAAGGAAAATAAGTGAAAAAGCTAAACAAAGGATGACTAATCCAGAATATATAAAAAAACTTGGCGATGCTCAAAAGAAAGCATGGACTAATCCTGAACATAAAAAGAAAATGAGTGAATCTCAAAAGAAAGCATGGACTAATCCTGAATTAAGGAAAAAACAAACTGAATCCCATAAAGGGCAAATTGGGTGGAATAAGGGTAAGAAAGGTTTGCAAGTTGCTTGGAATAGGGGCATTTCTATGCCTGAAGAACAAAGAAGAAGAATGAGTGAAACAAGAAAGATAAGAATGAAGGAAGGAAAAATAAAAAATTGGATGAAAGGCAAGCATCCAAGTGCAGAAACATTAAAGAAACAAAGAGAAGCAGTAATCAAAACGTGGGCTAATCCTGAACTTAGAGAACAGAATAGACTACACACGCTAAAAATGTTTGAGTCTGGAAGTTTTCCGCGCCAAATGAATACGAAACCTGAAAGACAGGTAAAAAAGGAGTTAATTAAAAGAGGATATAAAGAAGGTGCAAACTTCATACACCAATTCAAGTTTATGAATAAATTTATGTGTGATTTTTGTTTTCCAAATCAGAAAATCATTGTTGAAGTTGATGGAGATTTTTGGCATGGTAATCCGAAGAAATATTCTGACCAAACTAAACTTCATCCTCATCAAATAAAAGGTATTGGAAGAGATAAATCAAAAAAAGCATACATAAAGAAAGTAGATAATGGTTCATGGACTTTGCTTAGATTTTGGGAAAGTGATATTGAAAAAGATGTTGTAAAGTGCGTTGACAAAATTGAAGAAGTTTTGGCGGAGAAAAAGAAGGTTTAAATAAATAGGTTAAATAAGAATAATATGAAGACTGAAGAAATAATCCAACTTCTTAAAAAGTCAGATATTTATGCAGAGCATACAGAGTGCGGATGTGAATTCAAGATTTCTGATGCTTTGCTATTTGATGGAACAAAGCCATTTCCATTTAAAGCAATAGAAGTTCAGAAAAATCTAGAAGAAGGATTAAAAGAGAGACAAGAAGAATTAAAGAAAAGTATGAAAAGAGCAACTACTGGTGCACAAACTACTGCAAAATCTGTTAACGTTGGCAAATTATTGGAAAAGGTTTTCCCAACTATGAATGATTTTAAATGGGAATTATCAGATTGTAGATTTTTAGGAGAACCAATAGACCTTATAATTTTTCATGGCTTATCTGCAGGAAAAGTTGAATCTATTAGATTTTTAGAAGTCAAAAGTGGAAAGGCTAAACTTAATGACCACCAGAAAAGCGTAAAAGAAGCTATTGAAAATAATAAAGTAAAATATGAGGAATTTAAATGAGCAGTTTATTTGAAGAATTTGGTGAATTAAGGAAGATACTTTGTATTTGCCCATGTTGTGGGGAAATAGTTAGAGTTTCGGATTTACACTTAAAGGTAAAAAAGCCGATTGTTAAAACTTGGCTGGATACTTATGAAGCAAAGATAATTGCAATGAATAAAGAAGAGGAAAAATTTAATGAAAAAGAACAAAAAATTAGAGATGCAGCAGTTAAGAAAGGGAGAGACGAAGCAGAAAGAATAGTAAATAAGGTAGTTCTACCAATATTCAGAAAACTAAAACTCGATCCATTCGATGTTAAACCAATTCTTAGTCCAGTAGACTTTTTAGTATTTAATGGTATGACAAAAAAAGAAAAGATAAAAGACATTATTTTCTTATCAAAAGTTTCAAAAATAGAACAATTGAATTCAATAAGGAAGCAAATCAAAAATGCCATATCAACGAAAAGTTACACTTGGCAGGTTGGTAGGATAGACAATTTGGGTGGTCTAACTTTTGAGTAATTTGTGAACTCTATGTGACTGCTCCTTGCCTTAAAAGGCAAGGCTTCTTGAATGATGCTCATCCTGA
>CAYNKB010000061.1:0-4253 GCA_964397725.1 Candidatus Woesearchaeota archaeon
CGGAGGATTCCGACGCCTAAAGGGGCATAGTATTCAGGGCGGATTTCACGGAAGACAATGCAGGAAGCTTGTTTTTTTATTCTTTCTAGGTATTCTGTTAGGGCAAGACGATTTGCGTAATAGGCTCCCGTAACAGAGTCAGCGTATTTTTTTCTTGGGAAGAAAGATTCATAGTCTTGCCAAACACTTGGAGATTTCATTGAAATTTCAAGAACTTCAAATTCCCAATTACTAGGAAGCAAAAGGAAATGGTAATTGTTTCCTAAATAGTCAGATTGGAAGACTTGGAAATCCGAAATTTGTTTATAGTATCGAATTTTAGTTAGCTTATTTTTTGAAAGAGTGTCATCAACTGCAGTAATACTCCAGCGAGTAGGGACGAGAGTTCTATTTTTTTTTAATCCTAGAAGTCCTGCTGAGAGGACTTTTATTATTGTAGAGTTTGGGATGTTTGCTTTTTCAAGCTCAAGCATTGCTGTTACAGATTTTACATCTGTGTCATTGACAAGATAGTCAACTTTTGGCTGGATTTTTGTATTTTCTGTAATTCTTGCAGACTGCAATGGGGCTGCATTTGAAATAAGTGGGACGCGGGATTCACGTTCTTTATTTGGAGAAATCGGCTTTTTTAGCTTGAATTCTGCCGATACGGAGGAGTGAGTCATTGCTATTTCCTGCAGGACTGAAAGAAATTTTGTCTGTAGTTTCTTTATGTTGCTTTGTGTTCTGCCGTAGATTAGCTTGTTTCTTAGATTTAGGATGTTTGTAATAGGAAGTTTTTTTTCGTGCCAGAGCTCGTGGGATGACATTATTCCAGTGTCTCCGTGTTCTTGGGGCGACAGGATACCGGTGTAGACATTTGGATAGTTCCATTTTCCTATGAATATTTCAGGAGGGCTTGAGCCGGAGAATTCTGTTATGCTTACTGGCTTTCCTAGAAGTATTGAATGCTTTTTACAATCAGGTTCTCCGCAGATTTTACAATAGGACATTGGTTACTTAGGAAAGATGAATATATAGAAATTATTGTGTTATGAATTTTATGTTATTTAATATTTATCCTTTCAAATCAGAAATACCGAGAAGAATGAATAGGATTCCTACCATTACAATTCCCCAGAATATTCCGCCCTTCAGAACCATCCATGCAGGAGTCCAGAAGTTCAGGCTGACTCCCCATGCAAACCATGATTGGGAATAGAATGCAATTACTATTGCACCGATAAC
The DNA here is from genome assembly GCA_964397725.1 of Candidatus Woesearchaeota archaeon. Classification (GTDB taxonomy): domain Archaea; phylum Nanobdellota; class Nanobdellia; order Pacearchaeales; family GW2011-AR1; genus CAYNKB01. The sequence goes on from CAYNKB010000061.1 coordinate 1,228, forward strand.
TAAAATCAAGCCCAGTAAGAGTTCACTCCATTTATTCATAGGAAGATGATTTTATTGTGATATATAAATATTTTCATTGGTTTTTTCATTCTTTTAAGTAGTGAAAATATAGGATTTAGAAAGATATAAAAAGCCAAAGTTGTAAAAATGACTTCTAAACTTTTTTAGGCGTTAAATATGAGAGATAACCAGCTTTATCGGAATGAGGGTGTTGTAAAAGTTGTTTCGGACAGCTTGGCTTACGAATTGGGAAAAATAGGATGTAAGATTTTCAGGGTGTCTGAAGATTTTTCAGCTTTAGAGCTGTTTGCCAATTTTTCCGGAAGGAAAAGTTATAGGCTGCGCGTGTGCCTGAATTCAGGAATGGCGGTTCACGAGGAGCAGGATCATTATCCTATAAGTTTTGTTCAAAGAATGAAGAACATAGGCGATATTTTAGAAAGCTATGGCGTTTCTCCTGTAATTGCAGATTTTGAGGACGCTGGAATGGGGAGAGATTTTGAGGCTAGGTTCGAAAGGGATTGAAGTCTCAAGGATTTTTTTGAGGAGCTAATCCTTGATGACTCTCAAAATCAACTCAAGGCTTCAAATGATTTTGAAGTCAAAGAGGCATTTATAAAGAAGTTTTTCTTTTGTAAATAGTCCACAACTTAGATTTGCTGTGGAGGTATAAAATGACAAAAAGCTCTATAATGATTGATCTTGATGATCCGAGAACGGAGAAAATTGCAGAAGTAATTTCAAATAAGACTTCAAAGAAGATACTTGGAGTTTTGGCGGAGAGGGAGATGAGCGAGACGGATATTTCTAGAGCTTTGAATTTGGCTATGAATACAGTAAATTACAATGTTAAAAAATTAGAGGAAGCTGGGCTGATAGAAAAAGTCAAAGGATTTTTATGGAGCGAAAAGGGAAAGAGAATACACAAGTATAAAGTTGTTGACAGGAGGATTGTTATAAGTCCGAGGAGCATGATTAGAGGAATTATCCCGAGTGTTTTGATTACGGGAATAATTGCATTGGGAATAAAGATTTTTGTTGGGGTAAATAGTGCAAGCAATGTGGCTGATAATGGTGTTTCTGGAGGGGGAGCTGAAATATTTGCTGGAGAGTTAGGTGTTGAGAGCGCGAAGGTTGCTGCAGAACCAGCAAATTATGGAGGCGGGGCTTTATACAGGGCTTTGGCGAATGCTCCAAATTCATGGGCTTGGTTTTTTATAGGCGCTTTGACAGCGTTGTTAATTTTAATTTTATGGAATGTCAAGAACGAGAAATTCTTGAACACCTCGAAAACTGAGAGTTTTCTCAGCATAAACAAAAGTGAAAGGAGGAGCAAGGAAAATGATGGAAAATAGAAATATAGTTATATTTTTGGTAATTGCAGTAATATTAGTTGGAGGATACTTGGCTTATATCAGTACGGGAACTCTGGTTTCTGCAACGGGGCAGAGCTCAATAGAAGTTATGCCGGATGAGGTTTCTGTTTATTTGACTATTCAAACTACAGACAAGGATGCGCAAACAGCAAAGCAGATGCACGATGAGATTGTAGATAAAGTAATAATTGAACTTTTGAAAACCGGACTTGAAAGGAAAGAGATAAAGACGGACAATTACAATATGTATCCTGATTATGATTGGAGCGGAGGAAGCCAGAGATTGAAAGGATATATTGTTACGCAAAATCTTATTGTGAAGACAAATGATTTTGACAAGACTGCTGGAATTGTTGATGCCGGAGTTAATGGCGGTGCTCTTGTTTCAGGAATAAACTTTGAACTTTCAGATGAAAAGCAGAGCGAGCTTAAGGCACAGGCTTTAGAAGAGGCTGGAAAAGATGCAAAGAAGAAAGCTGAGGCTACTGCTGCTGGAGTTGGAAAGAATCTTGGAGCGTTGGTTAGTGTTGAGAGTCAGGATTTCAATTACGGACCTGTAATTTATTATGCTAAAGCCGGAATGGAAGGAGATTCTAGTGGTGAGGCAAGACAGGCAGCTGCGAATATAGCGCCGAGCGATATTGAAGTTCAGGCAACTGTAAGAGTTCAGTATAAGCTTAGTGCTTTCTAAGGAATTTTTATTTTTTTATTTTATTTTTTGCATTAATATATTAATTATTAAGTAGTTACTTGTAGAAATGCTTAAATAGGGGTTATTTTTAAGAAAGATATGGCATACGAAGCACAAAAGGTTGGAACAGTAAAAGAACTTGGAGAAATTTATATAGCTGATGCTCCGTTGGATGAGCAACTTAAAGTTTTTGCGAGAGTTGGAATAACTAATTTAGTAACGCCTGAAGAAGTTGCTCAAATAAGATTAGCTGGAATTGCAGATAGTTGCTTAAGAACAAGCTTTGTTCCAATAGCAATAAAAGGTGGGAAAACTATATTATTTAGAAGTTCTCCGATAATGAATCCTTTAATGGCTGCATCTACTGTAAAAGCACATAGAAATGCACAATATTTGTTATTAGGAAAAGAATTTTATGAGGCTGCAGATGAAATTGCAAAATCTCAACTGGAAATGGCTCCAGAAGATAGAGATGTACTTGCTCTATCTCAAACAGGAGATTTTCCATTGACTGTTGGAATGGATGAAACGAGATTTTTGCTTGGAAAAACTGTACAGCCTTATTTTGAGAAATTTGTAAATGGTGGAAAAAAAGGCAAAATTAAATTTTTTAATCTCAACGGAGATTCAGAAAGTTCTGCTATAGTTAATTATCTTTGGTTCTTCAATCCGCAGAATGAGTCTGACTTTGTTGCTAGGGGCAGGTACTTGCACGATAACGATAGAGCTTTCGGGGTGTTGAGAACTGGCGCAGCCAGCGCCCAAAATTTAGATAGAATTTTAGATGCAAAGACAAGAAAAGAACTTTTAAGTGATTTAGAAATAGCAACTAATGCAATAGGTACACTTTCTAGGAAATTAGGAAGAAATTAATCTTATCTTAATTTTAAATTTATCTTTAACAAGGCTTAAATACACTATTTTTCCCTTTTGTATATGTTAACAGAGAAGCAGATAGA
>CAYNKB010000062.1:0-4169 GCA_964397725.1 Candidatus Woesearchaeota archaeon
AACCCTCTTTTCCATATATCAAATAACTTTTTTAGATATATAAATTTAACTTAAGGATAGACTCAACCCATAAAATATTTTTTCATCCAAAAAGCATCGATAAAATGTTCGCGAGAATTTATGAGTTCTGTTAGTTAATAGAAATTTAAACAGAGCCGTTTATTATTTTTTGGAGTCTTTCAGGCTCTATTTTGCTTCCTGTTTCTCTTGGAGAGCCGCCAATGGTATTGCTTCCTCCCCATTTATTTCCTGCTCTTACTAATTCTTTTTCTTCCTCATTTAAAACATCATAAAGTTTTGGAATATCAAAAGGAGTCCAAACTGATTTTCGGCCAAGAACATATACAAAATTTCCATCTTGTTTTTTAGAGACAAGAGCAGCATATGCACTAATACCATCATTATACATTGCCAATCTTGATGCTGGCCCTGTTTCCTTTACCATTAACCATCCCTCGCCGCCGCCAATCCTTTCATAGTGACCTTCTAAAGGAACTTCTCTGCCTTCTCCTAGAACATGGCCTGTTATTCTGGCATTTACTGATTCAATAATATTTCTCATGCCAGATGCATCAATTTGTGGTAAATGGCCTTTAAACCTAGCATTATTATACGGTTCGAATATCCAAGCCATCATTCTTCTCATTTTTGTATCACCAAAAGGATATGCTCCTGCGGTGCAATCAAGCCTGTCTTCACAATAAACAAGACGATTTATTGGAGGGGCGGCGTGGTTTATTACCTGCTCATGATTATTTAATAACCAAACAGCTAAACATGTATCTTCATCTGGATCGTTTACGTAAATATTTGCGTAGGGTTTGCCGTCCTTTCTGAAAGCATTAAATAGCCCCATATTTATTTCCATATGAACTTGTTCTGATGTTGATCTAGTGGCTAATCTATCAACTCCTGAATGATGATCAAAATTAGCATACAATCCATGAGGGTCTCTTTTAGTCGAGTCGCTAACAAACCCATCCAAAGCTATAGAAAAATGGGGTTTCTGCATTTTAAATTCATCCCATGTAATAGTCTTGCGTGGTTCAACAAACAATTCAATAGCCATTATTTATTTCTCCAATAGTCATGTTTTCACAAAAATTAGAATAGAACTCCTTTTTAAATCTTTACAAGCTTATCAAATTAACTCTCGCGTTTTCAACAGTTGAGAAATTTGTTGCTGCAAGATGCCTGACTCCGAATTCGTCGCAGGTTTTTATTATAGGTCCTGTTGCAATTCCATCTACAATAACAGCAAAAACCTGCTTTCTTGAACTTTGTATTGCTCTTCCAGTCTCCCTTGCGCCGACTTTCCTTATAATATCCATATTTGAATCTAAAATCAGTGCAGCCTTTGTCCCTCTTATTCCCTCATAAGCCCCCTTTACAGCCTGCTTGATATCTCCCTTAAAATCCGCGCTTGAATTCCCATTATTTCCATTATTATTATTTCCGTTTCCGTTAAACCTCAAGTATTCTCCAACAGAAATTTTCTTTCTAAGAGCCATAAGAATTTCTTTTCCCTGCAGTTCTTCAACTTCCTTTCCATCAGGAGCAATTGCAACATAAGCTATTTTGGCGTTGTTAATGACATTGTTTGCTATTAATTTTCCTCCCCTATCCCCGTCAATGAACAAAGTTATTTCTTTGCTTTCTCCCAATTTTGCAATTTCTGCAGGAAGCTTTGTTCCATTCATTCCAATAACATTATTCACCCTGTTCTTCAAAAGGTTTACAACATCAGCTCTTCCTTCAACAACAACAATTTCGCTTCCGCTTAAATCTCCAGCAGGAAGCCTTTCATCTCCGTATTCCTGTATCTTCGCAGCCCTGCTCTCTTCCTTCAAAGTTTTTGACATTTCTCCAAAGCTGTCATCGCTCTTGTCTAATCTTCCCAAAAGCTCTTTTGCCCTGTCAATTATAAAATCTCTTTTGCTTTCTCTTACGTCATCTATTTTCATTATTTTTATTTCAGCCTCTGTCGGCCCTATTCTGTCAATTGTCTCCAAAGCCGCCGCAATTAGAGTTGTCTCGCTCTTGTCTAATGCGCTTGGAACCTTAATCTCTCCAACGCTTTTTCCGTCAACTATCTCAAGCTCAACTTCAATTCTTCCTATTCTTCCCTCTTTTTGCAATTCCCTCATTTCCAAATCACTTCCAAGTAATCCTTCGGTCTGGCCGAAGATAGCGCCTATAACATCAGGCTTCTCCAGAGGACCCTGCGCCTTGAAAGACGCGTAGATCATGTACTTTATCGATACTGGGCTTATTTTTGCCATGTTTTATTTCCTAGAGCTTTAGCTCACTCCATTTTGCAGAAACCTATATGTAATAATCCACTCGGCTTCTATTTTCTTAGAAGAAAGTAATTTAGTGCCCAACACGGGCGTGAACATGAAATGAACATACCTTTTGAGTATAATCGCAATCTGTTACTTTTCTTCTTTCCCACAAGGTTTTTTCGCTTTTTAAATCTTTCCCAGCTCAATCAAACCATAACTTAGCATAATCTAAAGATAGTAATAGGATAAATAAAATATTATGAGATAATCAGATTTATTATCATTTAACATCTATAACAACTTTTTCAGGAAGTTATAACCCTTAATAGATATCTTATGTCAAGGAACTTGACAGAAAACAACACCTTTTAAGGTGTGGTAGTTCCTTGAGCACAAGAGAATCTGAAAGATTCTCTGTTCAGAAGAAACCCTTTGGGTTTTTCTGCATCCAAAAGTTTCAAACAAAACGCAAAAAACTTTTTGATTTTTAAGCATTTGTATCGCAATTCATCAATATTCTTTAAAGAAACATTTATATAGCTCTAGGATTAGAAAATGTCAGTTTAAAATAGGGGTGAAAATGGTTCAAGAGGTCAAAAATGAAGAGGGTAAACAGGAAGACGACGTCGACCCAGACGAGCTTTTCGAGGGTCTCGGCGCTATGGACGAACAATAATTTTTTTGCCCGTTAGGGCTTTTATTTCTTTTTTTTAAGTTTGATGCCTGATTATATTTGTTGCATATCTCAATAACTTGCCTTTTGAATCAAACGTCCAAGTAAAAGGATAAAGAATAGCTTTCTCTTTTATTTGTTCAATGACACTTCTTTTACTAAACTTATATTTTCCCAAAAATCCTCTATAATTCATTCCGCCAGTTTTTCCCCCACATTCCTGTAAAACATCTTCACTTGTAAATCCATCAGCTTCAATACCATAATTGTTAAACAATAAAGAAGCTCTTAATAAATGCGCTCTGGTGGTTAGTATAGCAATATCCTGATAACCAGCACTATCAATTATTTTTTTGCACTCTTCAGCATTTCCCGCAGTGTCTATTGATATTTCCTCCAAAGAAATTCTTCCAAGCAAATCTTCATTGCGAATTTTTATATAATTACACATTGCTTCAGATTCACTCAGCCAATCATTTCCCGCAGTTTTCCCAGTAGAAATTATAATTCTATCTGTCGTGCCATCTCTTAATAATCTTGCGGCAGCCAAAGCAGTCATTTTAGATTCTAAACTTAAATGCAATTTAAAATCTCCAGGAATAGAATGTTTTGGTGGATAAGCCCTCCAATTTTTCCCAAGAGCTATAACAACATCATAAGTCACAGGATCAGGAGTTGTAACAACATCATAGACCATAAAAACTACACAATTGTAGAATATTTAAGAATTTATATATTCACAGCTTCATGCTTCTTTTTAGCATCTCATATTCTCTTATCTTTCCCAATTTTCCATACAATTCAAGAAGCTGCTCGTTGACTTTTCTCTTTTCTTCCAAGCTCAATTCAAAATTCAGCAGCTTCTCAAATGCCTCCACCGCATGGCTCCTCTTTCCCTTTCCGATAAAGCTCTTCGCCTGCGTCCTGTAATAATCTTTAACTTTGTCTTTGACAAAAATCTTTTCAGACTCGCTTGCAATTCCTATGCATTTTGTATATGAAATGTCTGCCTCAACAAAACTCCCAGCCCAGACAAAAAGCTCTATGGACTTCAGATAATCCTGTATTTTTCCCTTGAATGTTGTATTAATATCAGCAGCAATCCTCATTAACTTACCCGCCTCTAAAAACATTTTTTTGCTTTCATAAATTCCTATGAGTTTTATGAGCGCAAATTTTCTTGTATCAAAATCCAAGTCTCTCTTCAAAAC
>CAYNKB010000063.1:0-4052 GCA_964397725.1 Candidatus Woesearchaeota archaeon
CCAACTTCCTTGTTTGCTCCAATGGACTTTGACATATTCATATATGCATTAAGGTCTTCAACTTCACTCTCTAAAACAACCGTCCAAAAATTAGCTGAACTGTCAGTCAAAATCCTTGTACTTTTAACAACGCCTTCTGCCTCTAAATGGGGCATAGCACTCTTGAATTTCCCAATCAATGCCTTTGCGTTCCCAGGCTTCACATTAAATACATCTCTTACCAAAAACATAAATTTTAAAGAACTCCAAAGTTTATATAATCTTCTATTGTAGAAATCCTAGAAAACAAACACAAACCAATTTAAAGTTTAGTTTTCTCATACAATCATGAATTTTATTTTTACTGGGCACGTTAAAGACAGAATGAAAAAGAGAAAGATATAAAAATCATTACAGTTTACTGGATATAAATAAAATTAACATGAAAATAACAAATGACAAAGAAGCGGATGCACTTTATATAGAATTCAGCAATGCTGAATGGGATTCAAATAAAAAGATAGATGACTCTACAATTGTAGACCTTGACAAAGAAGGAAATATAATAGGGATTGAAATTCTCAGAGTTAGCAAACGCATCTCAAAAGACTTTCTTAAGGATGTTACTGTAAAGGATATCAGTCTAAAGAATTAAAATTAGTTATATGTAAAATGCCCCAGCTGAATTTTAATCTTGGAGTTTACAATACCTGACTTAACAAGTAAAAAGGTTTAAAAATCATTAAACTCTGCGGAATTGATGGAAGTTACTGAAAATACAGGAATAAAAGATCCAGCAATAGTACTGCATAGTGAATATGTTTCTCCTCTGAATGGTTCTGCTAAAATACCAAACAATATCTCTATTTTTGTCCTTCAGGGAGAGAAAGGATTAAATCCGAGAGAAATGAGGACCATTGGAAGAGTTTTTGCAGATTGTTATGGTACTCAAAGATTAGAAGAGCATGGGATAAATGTCCCATTATATAACATAACAGCATTTGAGGATGATTTTGATAGATTAAAGGTTAGCCAAAGAAGAGATTTAGAAAGAGAAGTCGGCTTTGGAAGAGCAAAAAAGTTAGTTCTCCAATATGCTATGGAGATAGCCAGAGAAGGACAAAAGAAACTGGAAGGTGCTGTGATAATCAACGACACAGACTTAGGCAATAGAGAAGAACAAACCTCTTGATAATATTTTTCTAATGAGCAAACAGTAACTAAATTAAACCAGAAGTTTAGCTTTCTTCTAAACAATGAATTTATAAGATAAAGGTTATGCTGAATTATATGAATGTAAAAGATGATACAATGGATTTTATGGATCAAGATAGTTTTTACATCTGTATGAACTGTTATAAGATATATAGAGAAAATCCTCAAGTATGTCGTGGTTCTGATGAAGAAGTTCACTCAGAGTTTGTTGATATGGCTAAATTCATGGGAGGCCACCCGCAGGTTAGAAGATATACTCTTGATCAAAGCATCCTAAGATTTGATGTAGGGTAAGTAGACAATTTAGAGTTTGTAATTGGTATGGGAAACCTTGCATTTGAGGGAATTTTAAATGGAATGGGATTTGAAACCCTTGGAATAGTGGAAGGCGCAAGAGAGAGAAAAAGAAGCGGAGGAAAAGAGTTAGTGGCCTCTCGGGAGAGGGTTAAGCAAAATGCTCTTGCCCTAGCCTCAAGTCTTAATGAAAGAGGAGAAAGATACTTTGTTTTTTCAAACTCTTATATGAGCGGTTATTTATGTTATACTTTTATGAGAGAAGATCATGAGAATAGAAGCTCCCTAGCCGAGAGATTAAGAAAAAGTTAAACGCCCCCGCGTCTAAGACATTTACGCACAAGTTTATAAATTAATCATTAGGTAAAAACCAATTACTATGAAACCAAGCAGTATGACATTCAACAGGTTCAGTTTTTCTATAAGCATAGGCTGTTTCAGGAAGTTTTATCCAATACCACTTTCCTGGTTGTGACCTAAATTCTACCATATTTGCCCCGCGTCCGAAATAGCCAGGATTAGATGGAACATCTCTTTCTCTTGCAACTTCAAAAGGCCCCTCGCCAAATTGCCGAGGCCATAAATCTTGAAATCCAACCGCCCTTCTATTCCATTCAACAATTCTAACTTCCCTATTCTCGCTCATAAAAACCTAACTTAGAATACACTTTTAAATATTTGGTTCTACGCCCCAACCGGGAATCGGACCCGGATCTTGTCCGCGACAGGGACATGTACTAGCCATTATACGATTGAGGCACAATTAAATTTGCAGTTTTGAGTTTTTAAATCTTGTCAAACATAAACAAAATCATCAACCCTGTCACTTCCCAAGAAATTAATTATATCTCCTTTGCTTATAGGATATTGTATAACTGCCCTATTCTTTGTATGATCAACTCTCTCTGTCCATCTAACATAAAACCTGCCGTCCTGCTCTGTTAACTGCCCAGAACGCTCTCCCCCAGAACAATTGATAATTATAACATCGTTCAAATGGGCTCTCAAACTCTTATCAGTAACTATCGCAGACATAAGATTCCACAAGAATTGATATATTTAAATCTTGCCTACTTGTAAAGCCAAGTCTATAAGTTAATGTAGAATAAAAAATAAAAGAGTGAATAATATTAAATTATCTATAATAATCTTCTATGGTTTAACAATATTCTATTTTTCTTATACATAAGGATGTTAGTTTGGAAGGTTTTGCTTTGCGCTACTTATGCCCATTAATCTCTCAAGTTGAGCAATTACACCTCTATCACCATTAATAGTTATCGTAACACTCGAAAACCTTCCCAAACCGTTATGTGATTTATATTTAACATTGGTTTCCCCATCTCTAAATTCCTGAAAATCCCTTCTTCTTTCAACTAACTTATATCCATTAGATAACATTAAATCAGCAAAACCTCCAAAAGACAATCTTCGTCTTCCCGGAATATCATAAACTGCCTCCACCACAATAAAATTACAATAATTAAGATATTTAAGTTTATATGAAGTAAAGATTTATGAAAAGCTTTATAACCTTAAAAAATAAAAACCATATATGTTCAATCAGATTGCAAGGCAGGAGGTATTTATTTTTGTCGGAATTTTTATGGTTCTGGCAACTTCAATAAAGCTTCTTGGAATTTATAACATAGACTCAGATTTGTTTTGGTTTATAGCCGGCTTAGGGCTTATAGTTGAAGGAGCTATCTCTCTAAGCAAGCAAAGAAAATTTGACAATAAATACAAAATAGTCCTAAAAAGCGAAATAGAAAACTTGGAAAAGAAGAATAAGAGATAATTAGTTCTCTGCCAATAAATTTTCTATTTCTTTTCTTTTAGAATTGGAATCTCCAGCAATCCGCGTATTGGAATTCTCGCTTGAAGTTACAACTTGCGTTTGCTGAACTGAATTGTAAGCAATTCCATGATTATCGATAATTCTGGTAATTGGTATAGTCTTTGTCCAGAATTCTCGTGATAGATAATTCCAAAAACTTATTCTAATTAAGGGAATTATCTATAACTCCAGAATGAATTCCATACATAAGAACTGCTCCGACAGCCACGCCTAATATAAAAATAGATAAATTTTCCATACAATTCCTATAATTATTCTCCTCCAAATTACTCTTCCTCTGCCTTTAGCTCCAAACCCTCATATTGCCTTCGTAAAACAGGATTATGAGAATCATCCTCGCTTAATATATACGGATTATTATTGAAATTAACAATATCTCCTTTTCTTAAAGTTTCAACTCGTCTTGTCTGAGTCTCTGGCTCAAGAGAAAAGTTACGGGAAGATTCTGTATAAAGGCCTATAGTAGCAGCAACACCACCAGCTATTGCAAACAATAAAATAATTTTCTCCATATAATCCATGCAAACTCAAAAAACCCCCAATTTATAAACTTTGCTAATATCTCCATAAAGTAGTAACTCTTAAGTTAAAACAAACAGAAACCTTTATATATTTGGAATTCTAACAACTACCATGAATAAAAAGCTATTCGCCTTGCTTGGCTTAACAGCCTTATTTTTAATCCTGACTTTAAGTGTAGCATCAG
>CAYNKB010000064.1:0-3870 GCA_964397725.1 Candidatus Woesearchaeota archaeon
AAGAGCTATGCGCGCAATCCTAGAAAACTACCAGCAAAAAGACGGCTCAATAAAAATCCCCGACGTTTTAATTCCTTACATGAACGGCAGGAAAGAAATTGAAGTTAAAAAATAAGAAAGAACCGTTAGTAAACATTTTCCCAGATAGCACCTATAACCTCCATTTTTATTTTGTTGCGAAGCTTATAACTGTTTGCCCATTTTGCATAAGCCTGCCAACCTTGATAACTTTCAAATAAAGTTCTGAAATCAATTGCTCTTTTTCTGAAAAGCCAGATTTTCTTTCTCATACTCCTTATATTTCTTTTTCTAAGCAGTCTAATAATCAGAGCGGTCGAGGCAAAAAAACAAGAGATTTGTTATTTATAATTATTTGCTTAATACAAAACGATTTATTCTAGTTTTCCGCCAATTCCAACTTCGCCTAAAGAATCTTTAAGATCATTTACAGTATAGAATTCGCTTTTTGGAAGACCAGAAATTTTTTGCGCCGCTACCTTAGGCAGAAACAGAACGCATCCCACGAACCCTCCAGTCGCTGTAAAGATTCCTGCCGTCGACATAGATGTCAGACCATTGACCAAGATTCCTGAACCACAACTGCCTAGCAAAAGGTTTGCTTTGCTGATCAACATATCTGCTATCTAAAGCATAAATAGGCAATTGTTCTATTCCAGCATCAAATAAAAAATCCCCATACTGCCCAGCCTTCCCAGAATCTCCCCCTCCAATAGCAAAAATAGTTAATTCTTCATCGCCCAATCTTTTAGTTGGTATTTCTATATTTTTTCTTGGGAACCCAATAGAATCTTTTAAAAATTCTTCAGCTTCTTCCCAGGTAACATAAAACTCCCTCTTTTCTCTATGCTCCTGCGTTGCTTTTCCAGCTGAATTTAGAATAGGAGAATTTCTTACCAATCTACTCTCTTTTCCAGGAAGATACAAAATTCCCTCCCTTAACAAGTTCCCATTTCTTGAAACAAATGAATCCTTGCCTTGTGCTATCCTTAATTGTGCATTTTGCGGATTAGAAATAATATGGTATCCTTCTTTTTCAAGTTCTGCTTTAGCTACGTCAAATGGAGCAGCAATATATGCTGATTCAACGCCTGATGATCTAACATCAACTTGTATTCCCATGTTGTTTACAAAAATATATCATATTTAAATCTTCCTATTTGTTACTATTAAACAGTTAATCCTACCCTTAGCATTCCTCCTATCAAAGTTTTTAGCATTTCAGCCAATAAGCCCATAGGAGCTAAGTAATAATCACTTCCTAAATTTGCTGAATCTCTCCAATTCAGAAAATGGAAAAGGCCTTTCATTCGTCATTCCGGACAAATATTTGTAAAATTTATAAGACTCCGTATTCCAATACTCGCAGAACTCAGCTATTCCCCTGTTTCTTTTAGCAGCAAACAAAGCAATAAGCCAGTTAACAAGCATCAAAAGAAAAACAACATATCCCCAAACACCCAAAACTATTCCTGTAACAATCAAAACCAATATTCTGAAAAACGCCTCTTTTCTTTCCACTTTCATACAGAAAAGTACAAAAGATAATATTTAAAATTATCTATAGAAACCAAAAAAAATTAAAATTAAAAATACTTAGTTCCCTAAAACATCAACTATCTTTAAAATAACTCCCAATACTGCTAGTATAACAACAAGCCAACCAGCAACCTGCGAAACTACAATGGGCACAAAAAGTTGAGTTACATTTAAAGTTCCGTCAACCATTCCAAACCCAACAGCCAGCGATACCAAAACTCCAGCTACCCATACTATAAAGCTCCACAAGCTAGTCAATGATGAACTTCTCCTTCTAGGCGCTGAAACCGCAGCCTTCCTGGATCTTCTAGATTTTGCCATAATCACCCTCCTTTTTACTAAATATATAAGATAAAAATATTATATAAACCTTGCCATAATGTCCTTGCAACTCAAAATAGCCAACAGATAATAACTGAGATAAATATCGCAAATAATTTGTAATAATTCTTATTATAGTTAAAATAATTCGTTATTAAACATTATATAGAATATTAATATATGAAATTGACATGACACTCAATCTCCGCTCACACCAACTTTCTTCTGCGCATCAAAAATAACAACCTTGTTTTTAACTTCTCTCTTGATTGCTCTGTCAAGCGTAGCGATGTAAATTCCTTCTCTTCCTTTTTCTATCAATCCTTTGTCAACCTTCCCACTCCCCAAAGAAATCTTTTTTATCTTCTCGGATTCAACAATTTTAAATATAAATTCTATCGCGCTTCTTTCTTCATGCGACAGCCCGCTCCTTAATTTCAAATCCTTCATCTCCTGCAAAACCTCTCTTGGAACAACAATCTTAAATCCCTGCTCTTCCAACTGCGCAACAAAATCTATCTTTTTCTTCACGCACGAGAGAATAAAACTGCTGTCAAGAATAACTTCCATGCCGTTTAAAAACAAAATAGATTTATAACACTTGCTATTGCACTCTACTTCACATAAATTTATAACTTCTAAAAAAAATAATTTTATCATGGTGGACCAATTCAAAGATAATATAGCAATAGTAACCGGCGGAAGTGAAGGAATTGGATTTGGAATCGCCTCAGCTCTGGCAAGAGAAGGAGCTCTGGTTTATCTTATCGCCAGAAAAAAAGAAAATTTAGAAAAAGCAAAAATAAAAATAGAAGAACAGGGAGGCAGGGCAGAAATTCGCCCCGCAGATATAACTGACTTTCCCTCAATAAGAAAGGTAATTGACGACATATACAATCAAAATAATAGATTAGATATATTTGTGAACAACGCTGGAGCCTATACTAATGCAACAACCCAATCCTCTTTTGAAGAGATAGAGAAAACATTAAAATTAGACTTTACAGCGCCCCTTCAAATAACCCACTACCTAATACAAAAATTCGGAGAAATCCCTTCAAATCAATTAGGAATATTAACAATACTATCACAGCAAGCATTAGTGGCCAATTTGGAAAATGGCATTGGTTACGGAACCGCTAAAAAAGCTCTTAGAGGAGCGCTATTCGAATATGAAAATCAATTAAAACATGAAGGGAACAGCAACATTACCCTCTACAGAATTTATCCAAATACTGTAGCAACAGAGAAACTTTTACCTTTAATAAAATCTGGAGCCTTAAAAAATCCTACTTCATTAGAATCTGTCGTTGATACTGCATTAGATATGCTGGCAAACAAAACGCCGACAAGAGATGTAAGAGTAGGTTACTTCCCTGAAAAGGGGATATTAAGAATTTATCTCCCATCTGACCCAGATAATTTTTATAGTGGACACCCCATACAAGAAAAAGTTATAGACAAGAATTTTGACCCTTCAAGTTTAATTTAACCAGCTAGACTATTAAGATTTCTAGTAAATTTCAGCCAATAGTCAAACTAGTAAAAATCTTAAAGTTTATATAACTCAAACCCTAAATACTTGTATGGAAATGAAAAAAGAGGAGTGTGCAAATGCCATTCTTGTTTTACAGGAAACATTAATAGCCCTAAAGGACAAGGACTCTTTAAAACTTAGAGAGCTTTCCGATAGAACAATCCATTCATCCTGCTTTTATCAAAATGAGGGAAGCATCACATCAGCGGTTTTAATATACACACTAAGCAAGCTGGTTGAGCGCCAGGACTATAACAAAATAAAATACTGGGAAAATTTTGTAAAGAAGTTCTCATCTTATATTGAGCTCGCAATATCTGCGTTAAAAAAGTCAGATATGTCTGGGTATGAAAAAGAGCTTGCAAGAGCTCGTGAGTCCCTTGCGGGAACATCAGTTAACCTAAAAGCATATATTCAGGAAGTTTTAAGAAAAGCTTCTATAAACAAAGGTGCAA
>CAYNKB010000065.1:0-2066 GCA_964397725.1 Candidatus Woesearchaeota archaeon
GAGGAGATGATTGTTTTGGTTTTGGACGGGAATTTGGATGAGTTTGATGTTTTAATGAAAGTCTATAATAAGGATGCAAATTTGGTTGGAAAGATGATAAGCTTGTGGAGGCAGGAGATTGCTAAGAAGAAGGGAAAAAGCTTTGATGAGGTTAAAGAAATATTGAATGAAAGAACTTTAGAGAAGATTTTGGAGAAAGTTAAATCAGGGGAATTGGACAAGGGGCATGTTAAAGAGGTTTTACTTAATATTTTGGAGGGAGAGAATATTGATAAGGCGGTTAAGGTTGAGAAAATCAGCGATGATGAAATTGAAGAGGAGATTAGGAAAATTGTTAAAGAAAAGCCAGGGCTAAGAGCCAATGCTTATATGGGGCTGATAATGGGCAAGCTAAAAGGAAAAGTTGATGCGAAAAAGGCAATGGAAATTGTGGAGAGGATTGTTAAAGAATGATTAAATTTTTAATTTTTGGAGGGTTCTTGTTTATTATAGGTTTGTTGATTGGAGCATTTGCAGGAAATTTCGGAATAACTGGAAAGGCTGTTCAGAATTATGGAAGTTATGAGTACACAAGAGCTGTTTGCAATACGGATAAGGAATGCATTGATGTTTTGATTAAGTGTGAAGATGGAGAAGTTGCTGAGATTCAGCCTGTTTCAGAGCTGAAGAGATTTGATGAGGATTGGAAAGATGCAAGGAATAGCACAGAGTTTTGCGGATAAAAAGAATTAAAAACGCCCGATTTTTAGAGAGAACATGTTAAGGACACACACTTGCGGGGAATTGAGAAAGAAGGATTCTGGAAAGGAAGTTAAATTGTGCGGGTGGGTTGATACTATTAGGACTTATGGGAAGCTGACTTTTGTTGATTTAAGAGACAGATATGGAAAGACGCAAATTGTAATCAAAGGTTTGCAGGATTTGAAGCCTGAGTATGTTGTGAGAATTTCCGGAGAAGTTAAAGAGAGAAAGAAGGGCACGGAGAATAAAGATTTGGAGACTGGCGAGATAGAAGTTTTGTCTGAAAAGATTGAGATTTTAAATGAGAGCCCTCCAATGCCTTTTGAGATGAATGATGATAGTGTGGGCGAAGAAATAAGGATGAAATTTAGATATCTTGATTTGAGAAATAAGAATCTGCAAAGTAATCTTATTTTGAGGCACAAAATAATCAGGGCGTTCAGGAATTATTTTGACGGGGAGGGATTTGTCGAGGTTGAAACTCCTTTTTTGGGAAAAAGCACTCCTGAAGGGGCGAGAGATTATCTTGTACCGAGCAGGGTTAATCTTGGAAAATTTTATGCTCTTCCTCAGAGTCCGCAGCTGTACAAGCAGCTTTTGATGGTTGCAGGCTTTGACAGATATTTTCAGATTGCCAGATGCATGAGGGATGAGGATTTAAGGGCTGATAGGCAGCCAGAGTTTACGCAACTTGATGCTGAAATGAGCTTTGTTGACGAGGAGGATATTTACAAAGTTGTTGAAGGGTGTTTAAAGCATATGTTCAAGGAAGTCTTGGGAATTAATTTGAAGACCCCTTTTCAGAGAATGAAGTATGATGATGCTATGTCTAAATATAAAAGTGATAAGCCTGATTTAAGAAAGAATAAAGACGATGGAAATGAGTTTGCTTTTGCGTGGATAGTTGATTTTCCTTTGTTTGAGTGGAGCGATGAAGAAAAGAGATATGTCGCAGCCCATCATCCATTTTGCATGCCTTCTGATTTGAATAAGCTGGAAAAGGATAAAGATAAAGTTAAGGCGAGGACTTACGACTTGGTTTTGAATGGGACTGAACTATTGAGTGGGAGCATTAGAATTCATAATCCTGACATTCAAAGCAAGGTTTTCAAAGAGTTGGGGATAAATGAGAAAGAGGCTAAAGAAAAATTCGGATTTTTGCTTGAGGCTTTGAGTTATGGGGCTCCGCCACACGGAGGTTTTGCAATCGGACTTGACAGGCTGATTCAGATACTGCTTAAGGCTGATTCAATAAGGGAAGTTATAGCTTTTCCAAAAAATAAAGCTGCACAGGATGTTATGACTGATGCTCCTTCTGAAGTTTC
>CAYNKB010000065.1:2166-3740 GCA_964397725.1 Candidatus Woesearchaeota archaeon
TTCCAAAAAATAAAGCTGCACAGGATGTTATGACTGATGCTCCTTCTGAAGTTTCAGAACAGCAGCTGAAAGAGCTGAAAATAAAGGTTGACTTGATTAAGAAGAAAGATGGGAAGAAAAGATAGATATGCTTAAATAGTTCTTTGAATGGTTTATATGCAAGGGTATATGGCAAGCGACGCTGGTTTGGTTGATCAGGATGTAGATTTTTTAAGAGACGGAAAAAGAGAGAGGATTTTTGAACAATTAGATGCAAAATGCGAGCCTGTTGATAATCCTCTTTATAATATATATGTAGCTTTTTTGGCTTCTCAAGGGTATGCAGTTGCTGATTCTGGAAAGGCAAGAGATATGGCTTGGAGGCTCAATACCGATTGGGACCTTTCTTTATTTTATCTGGAGGAGGTTTATAAGCAAAATTCTGGAAGAGTAAGCAGGCATGGATTAGACGGAACGAATAGAGTTGAATCTGACTCATGGTTTATGAGAGATTATGGAGACAGACTTAATGAAGTTTATCCAGCTTGGCACAATGATGGGTTGGATATCAATAATTTAAGGAGATTGGTTTTTGGAGAGAAGGAAACTGAAACTGCGGCAGCATAATTTTATAAAACAAGTTTTTCTCTTAGAACTATGAAGATATTGGTTGTGGGGGATTTTCAGGGGGTTTTTCCTGAAAAGTTGAAGAGGAAAATTGCTGGAGAAGAATTTGATTTTGTTGTTGGAGTTGGAGATTATGGGGGAATAAAGGATTGGAGACCTTGGCTGATGACTGCTTTTAAGGCTTCTTCCAAAGGTGAAAAATGGATTTCCCCGAAAGAATATTTTGGAAAGAAGAAATATAAGAAGATTGTGAATAAGGATTTTTTGGCTACGAAAAAGGTTTTTTTGGTCTTGAATAAAATTGGAAAGAAAGTCTTTTTTGTTTTTGGGAATTCTGATGACGAGTGGTATAATTATCCTTTTCAAAGAGGATTGATGAAGGCAAGCAAGAGGGCAGCTAGATTTTTGAGGGGATTGGAGAATTTGAAAGAGATGAATTATAAGAATAGGAAGCATAATGGAATTAGCTTTGTTGGATTTGGAGGATATAACGACTTGAGTTGGTATTTGAAAAGAAAAGACGCAAAATCTAAGGATAGGAAGATTTTAGAAAGGAGAAGAAGAAGGATTAAGAGAGGCAGGGAGAACTTATTTTTGAGACTTAAGGGATTGAAAGGAAGGAAGGTTTTTGTTTTGCATTATCCTCCGAAAGGAGTTTTTGATATAATTAAGGAAAAAGGGAACTCTCAAAGCGGGAAAAGTTCTGGAGTGGAGTTTTTTACGGAAGCTATTAGGAAATACAAGCCCGAACTTGTTTTATGCGGGCATATGCACGAATATCAAGGAGCCAAGAAATTAGGAAAGAGCTTGGTTGTAAATCCTGGGGATGCTGAAAAAGGGAAGTATGCTGTTGTTGATATTCCTGAGGGAAAAGGGAAGATAAGAGTTAGGTTTATTAAGTGAAAATTTCTACTTTGGGAATGGTTGGCGAGGATAAAAAGGAAGAAATACGAAGGGAGGCAAAGCAA
>CAYNKB010000066.1:0-3590 GCA_964397725.1 Candidatus Woesearchaeota archaeon
ATCAGGATGAGCATCATTCAAGAAGCCTTGCCTTTTAAGGCAAGGAGCAGTCACTTAATAAAAATAAATATAGTATATAAATATCTCTGATATTATACTCAATTCAGATGTTTTTATTTCTTTACAAAGTCTCTGTCTACCTCTTCAAGCAGATCATCAGTGCTTCTTTTTAGTTTTCCTTTAAGAATTCCAAATATTTCCCCCACTTTAGTCTTTCCCTTGGGATGAATATCCACTTCTATTTCCATACCTTCTCAATATATCAACTATTAATAAATTTATTTGACAGAACAATTACAAAATAATTTCTCAGTTTATTAACTTCCTAAGCTGCCCTTCTTCTTTGGAAATCCTCTCTTCTTCTTTGCAATTCATATGCTGTTTCTTCAAGGCGTTCCCGCCAAACTCTATATCCCCTTTCAACCCTCCCAGAAACATAAACCTTCTCAGGAAGAACTATCCTATTTCTTTGGCTTGCATAATCCTTCTCAAAAAATCTTCTAACCCTCCCAAACAATTTATACCCCAAATCTTTCTGCACAACTTGTTTACGCCAGCTCATCAGCAATATTTTCTAAATGAATGTTCAACCTCTCCATTCCTAAAATCTTTTCTTGTATTTATATTCTTCTCCTTAATTCCAAGATTTTCAATCTCTCCCTGAATGAACTTTTCAACCTTCTTTGACATTGAAATTCCCTCTCTCTTGCAATGCTCTGAGAAAATCTTATAAATCTCCCCATCAATATTAAATGTCTTTAGCGCCATCTTTTTATAACAATTTATTAAGGTTATTTAACTTAATAAACCTTTTCCCCATAATAACAAGGATTAGTTAAATAAAGTTATTTAATATTATTATGAAACTCCTTGTTTTTCCCACCAGCCAATAGTAAACTTTAAAAGGATAGTTTTAGCTCTATTTCCATGACAAATTTAGCAGAAAGAGTAAAGAGCTCTAAAAGAGAAAAAGGAACTTTCGTATTAGATGGAGAGCCATTTGGAAGATTAGTCGTAAGTCCGCAAGGTTTAGAAATTATAGAGTCGGCTCCAGAGAAAACAGAAAACATCCTATTAGGACTTAAGACAAGATGGGCTATATTGCAGGAATTTGCAGGACAAATAAGAAGTAATCCAAAAATAGCGGAACAACTATATGAAGAGCTTCCAAACTATCTAAAGGGAAATTCACTCCACCCGCATGTAGATTGGACTCCGCATAAGTTTCTCGGCAGAGGTTCAGAAGGTTCTGCTTATAGATTTAAATACCCTAATCAAAATTTTGTATTAAAGTTTTTTGATAGTTATGATTCAAACAGGCATCTTACTGGGGGAATGGATCAATTTAATGCCTTGTCAAATGTTCCCGCTAATACTGTTTATAGAACACCAACACCTTACTTTGCAACGCAGTTTTTAACTTCTGCAGAAGATCTTTCAGGTTATCCAGATTTTTTCAAATTCGTAACTCAACATCCTAAAGAAGAGACAAGACTCTTAAGGTATATAAAGAATTTGTGTGGCGCAGATCCAATAATTTCAGATATTGGAGATATACTTCCACATTATGATGAACAAACACTTAATTGGGAAGCAACAGGCTTAGATAGAGATGAATTAATTTCAGCAGTTTACGTAGTTGGTTTTAACCCAGATAAAAAAAGTGCAAGAGACAGATACAAACTTGGTGCTGTAGACATAGCTCTGAAAGAATAATTACTGATTCTCGCTCAATCCCTTTCTTTCCCTAATCTTCCTGACAACATTAGCCTGCAGTTCAGCAGGAAGCTTCTGGAAGTTCTGATCCGCAAGTGAAGAAACTCCTCGTCCCTGCGTTGCAGACCTTAAATCAGAACTCCATCCAATCATTTCTGCAACAGGAATCTTTGCTTTTATAATTGTGTCAATTCCTTCCTGCTGTGCATCAAGCAAAACTCCGCGCTTGCTTCCGATTAATTGTGTTATCACTCCCATAAATTCAACTGGTGCTTCTATCAAATGAGTTTGTATAGGCTCTAAGATTGCAGCCCCGCCTTGTTTCATCGCGTCATGAACTCCAGCTCTGACCGCAGGATAAATCTGTGCAGGCCCTCTGTGCATGTGATCAACGTGTAATTTAGCATCATGAAGTATTAATTTTGATTTCATCAAAGGTTCTTTAGCCAAAGGCCCTCCATCAACAACTAACCTCCATCCATCTAAGATAGATTCAATTGCTTCCCCAAGCAGAACAATTCCTCTCGTCCTGTCCTCAAATACATTTCCTTTGTAAATTTCTAAATATTGTCTTGCTTCATCGTTTGAAATTCCCAAGTCTTTAAGCGTCTTCCAAATATCCTCTGCTTTTTTCTTCAATTTTATTTCAGGCAGATCCCCACGTTCAATTGCTTTGTAAACTTCATCCTCCAAAGGCTCAATGCTGAATCTAAGTATGTTATGCCCATTCGGTGTTCTAACTTCAATAATATTGCTGGGCTTTGAAACTGACTCTCTGTAAACAACAATTGGAGAGCCCATTTTAACGTCAAGATTTTTCTCGCTCTTTATTCTTCCCTCTATAATTTCCAAGTGCAGTTCACCCATTCCAGACATAAGATTTTCCCCAGTTTCCTCATTAATTTCAATCTTAATGCTCGGATCTTCCTTTCCGACTTTTCTAAGAACATCAATTAATTTTGGAAGGTCAGAAGACTTCAAAACTTCAATGGACTTTGTAATAACCGGCTGGAAAATGTGCCTTATTTCTTCAAATGGTGTTTGTGGATTTTCTGTAATAGTATCTCCAACATCTGCATTTAATCCGGTGATTGCCAGAACATTACCGCAGGGAACGCTGTCCAACTGCTCTGGCTTTATACCATTATAAACAAGAACCTGTTGCACTCTTGCTTTTTTCTTAAGGTTGTTCGCATACAATTCCATTCCATTTCTGATTGTTCCGGAATATAATCTTCCGGCTGCAATTTCCTTTCCAGACCTTGGATCAATAACTATTTTTGTAATAACAAATGCAACCTCTCCATCTTTGTTGCAGTTTGACAAGTCCTGCCCGAACTTGCTGTCTATATCTCCTCTCCATATTTTAGGAATTCTATACTTTTGTGCATCCAAAGGATTTGGCAGATGCTTGACAGCCATATCTAAGACAACCTCATGCAATGGAGCTTTCTCCCAGAACCACTTCTTTCTTTCCTCTTCGTCTTTTCCGTAAGCATCTATAATATCCTTGAAGCTTACCTTCTTTTTCTTCATAAACGGAACAGACATTGCCCAGTTCTCTCTTGCGCTTCCAAATGCAACACTCCCATCTAAAACATTAACTTTCCATTTTTCCTTGAACTCCGGCTCTGCAATCTGCATTATCAAATTGTTAAATTCAGCAATAACTTTCATGAATCTTTCCTGCATCTGCTCCGGCCCAAGCTTTAATTCTTTTATTAATCTGTCAACCTTATTTATAAATAACACCGGCTTTACTCTTTCTCTCAATGCCTGTTTTAAAACAGTTTCTGTCTGCGGCATTATTCCTTCAACTGCACAGATTAAAACGAAAGTGCCGTCAATAGCTCTCATAGCTCTCGTAACATTTC
>CAYNKB010000067.1:0-3333 GCA_964397725.1 Candidatus Woesearchaeota archaeon
ATGTAGGAACCTTTATTCCCAGATATTATAAATAAATCAGAAACCCTAAGTTATCTTAACCGCTAATAAAATCAGACTTGCTTGACTTCACAACTGCAGGAGCTCTATGAATATCTGCAAATTGAGGAGTTGCTATGATTGTGTGCTCTCCAAAGCCTGCAATTGAGCCTTCCAAGGCATCAACAGTTTTCTTTATCTTTGCAATGGCTCTTTTCAATTCTATAACATCCTTTGTCTTCAAAGGCTTGATGTCTATCACTGCAATCGTGAATCCTTCCCTTAGAGAGTTAAGAATATCATTAATATCATCAAACTGCCTTAACACAAATGGCTTGACTATTACTTTATTTTCCTTTGGAGTGGAAGAATTCAAATCTATTTCAAGATAATCTTCAGAATCCTCTTTTCCAAACATTCTTTTTAAATCAAATGCCATGTTTTAATGTTAATTCATGTAGTATATAAATATTGCTGTGTTTTGATTATATAATTTTATCTTCGGGGCTTTCAGTTTTTAGAATTCTTCATTGACTCTGCAACTTCTTTCCTGTATTCTGAGGATTTTCTTTCAAAAATTTCCTCCTGCTTTTCAAGAGTTTTTATTCTTAAATCCAATAATTTGCTTTTTTCCTCTAATTCTTTGATTAAATTGCCCTTGTTTGACTTAATCATTATTCCGGAAATAATCCTATAAACTTCATCGTTAGATTTTTTCAGCTCCTCTAAGGCATTTGTGGTTTCGTTCAACTCGAGCTGAACAGCCTGTTTCTGGGCATAAATGCTCTGGAGATTTTGCTCTATAACCTGAAGCTCCTGAATTTTATTTTCTGTAATATCCATGGTTAAATCGCCTTAAGCTTGACTATCTTAGACCTGGGCTTGTAGAATATCTTTGAGCCGCAATGAGGGCAGACGAATCTCTTTTCAAGAACCTTTGATGATATTGATTTTTCGCAATTGAAGCATTTATATTGTGCCATGATTATAAAGTGAAATATATATTTTTAAACCTATTGATTATCTTCTCCAAGATAATAAGCGTGCCCAGCGAAGATTTTTCCTGTTTTCATGCATTTCCATATTCCTGCCGCAATTCTTTTTGCTTTTGCTTTTTTATAAAATGGAGAAACCTGCCTCTTTCTTTGAAATATTTCTATTTTATTATAGCTCTTCCTAACTCTGGTTCCGTATCCTGCTCCGAATTTTCCTGCATATTTTATTTTCTTTGTTTTTGATGCCATGATTATGTGGGGATACCCGGATTTGAACCGGGATCGCGAAGTCCCAAACCTCGAAGGCTAACCAGGTTACCCCATATCCCCTAACTATTTGGGGGAATTTTGGGTATTTAAGTTTACTTCTTGGCTTCCTTCTTTGCCTCTGGAGCTTTTGCAGCAGGAGCTGCTGTTGCGGCTGCAGCAGCTGTAGGAGCAACAACGCCTGCAGCTTTGGCTTCTTCTTCCTTCTTGGCAGCTTCTTCAGCAATCTTAGCTTCTTCAGCTTTCTTAATCTGCTCTTGTTTGGCTTTAACCTGCGCGAAATACTCGTCGATAGATTTCTTTTTTTCTGCTGTAGCTTCTGTTACTTCATTTTGAATTAATTTATCATAAACTCCAGAATCTATGTCTAATTCTATTAATTTTGCTTCTTTATTATCAACTAAAACTCCGAGAGAAACGCAGGAGCCGACAATTAATTTTAGAGCAGACTTTAAATCCTTAGCAAGCAAGTTTGGCATCTTTGTTTTTGCTATTCCAATTAGGGACTCCAGAGCTATATTTCCAACTTTTGTTTTTAGAGCCGCTCCAGAACCTTTTTCCAACTTTAATTCTTTTTTTATCAATTCTGCTACTGGGGGGGAGAAAACCATTATATCATATGATTTTGTTTTGGGATTGATATCTAATTCAACAGGAACTTTGACGCCTGCAAATCCTTTTGTAGCCTCATTAACATCTAATATTACTTTTCCTATGTTTATTCCCATAGGGCCAAGCTGCTGGGCTACCGCTGGACCCGGAGCCATCTTCCCGCCGTCGACAATTAATTTTACTTTCATATCAAACCTTCTCCTAAAGAACCGTGTTCTTCAGATTCCTGCTCATCTTCTGATTTTTCACGCCTTATAACCTTTACGTTATCCATTTTAACTGTTACTGGTATAGGAACTGACGCTCCAAGAAGGGAAACAACAACTTCTCCTTTTGTCTTGTCTATTCTTGTAACCTTTGCTTTTTCTCCCTTGAATGTCTGCCCGATTATTTCTACTATGTCTCCTATTTCAATATTAATCTCCTCTACCTTTGGAGATAACATTTGTTCTATCTCGGGGTACTCAACTGTTTTTCCGATTATTCCTTTTACATACGGTAAATTAAAAGCAGCTTCTTCAGCAGAATCCCTGTCTGCTGCTTCAAGAATAATGTATCCTTTTAATCCGTGAGGTTTGACGAGGGAAAAAACTCCGAGAGATTTTTTCTGGGCTCTCTCGCTAATCATCTCCAAAGCTCTTTCTTCCTTATTTGTTGTAACTTTTATGATGAATATCATCTTGCTTATGCTCCGCTACCTCTTAATATCTAAGAAGTAGATGATATATTAGAATTTTTAGGGTATTTAAAAGTTGCGGGCAACTTTTAAGCCAAGAAAAGCATTGCTTTTCTGGTCTCCAAAAACTGAAAGTTTTTTAGAGCCACAAAAATTTATTATTTTTGATGTTTAAAAGTTTTGTTAATAAAAATTTTAATTATCCAATTTACCAAGATACTCTTTTATTCTTTCAATCGTCTGGGGAATAAGAAAGTTTTCAATTTTTGCCTCAAAGATTTCAGACAGCGGGGCAAATTCTGACAAGCGGTATTGATTTCCCTGCTTGTCTATAAGCATAGCATCACGAAGCCTTTTCAACTGGCGACGAATATTGGATTCAGCAAGCCCCTTTGAATCCAAGGAATTTTCCTTCCTTAAATTCTCAACTTTATCGCGAATGTCAAAAGAAGACAAAAGAGACTTTTGCTTTCTAGCGTCGTCTAAAACCAGCATAATATCTACTATAATATCTCTTGAATCTCCGGGCTGAAGCAACCCTAATGAAAGGCAGACTTTTCTTACCAAATCTCTTTTTGAAGATTCATAAGGCTTTTCATACTTGCGCAGAGTTATTTCTCCAAGGGGAATTTCCCGAGCCATAGAAATTTTAGCATAACAATCATTATAAATCTAATTATTATGCAGGAGGATGGAATTGGTTGCTTTTATAGGAAAGGACGCAGAAAATTGGGGGCAGGTGACTGCTTTGATGAAAAGAATGGAATATGACAAGGCAATTATAAT
>CAYNKB010000068.1:0-3293 GCA_964397725.1 Candidatus Woesearchaeota archaeon
TTAAAACTGGAGTCTATAAAGAAATTAAAGGAAAATTTTGAAAAAGATATTAATTTTCTTGAAAAACATGTCTTGGCTCTTAAAGAGAAAATTCTTAGTTTTTCAACGCTTGATTTTTTGTATAAAAAGAAGCAGGAAGAAATAAAAAAGGCATTTATAGAAGAAAAACAGGCAGAAATTTCCCTTGCTGAATTAAAAAAAGAGCTGGAAATGACTCAAAAAGAAGTTCAGAATCTGCAGGATTTTATTGCGGAAAAAGAAAAATCCAAGAAAAAACTCAATACTCTTTTAGAAACAGGCGATTGGCTTTCCTCGCAATTTCTTAGCCTTATAGACTTTACAGAAAAGAATATTTTAATGAAGCTCAGGACCGAATTTTCCATGCTTTTCAGCAACTGGTTCCATATACTAGTATCATCAGACTCTTTGTTTGTCCAGCTTGATGAATCCTTTTCCCCGATAATTGTTCAAAATGAAACGGAAATGGAGTATTCTTTCCTTTCAGGCGGAGAAAGAACTGCAGTGGCCTTGGCGTATCGCCTTGCTCTGAATCAAACAATTAACTCAGCCCTTAGTAAAATAAAAACAAAAGAAATAGTAATTTTAGATGAGCCCACTGATGGTTTTTCAGAAACTCAAATTGATAAGATGCGCGATGTTCTTTCCGAATTAAGCATAGAACAGCTCATAATAGTAAGCCACGAGCAAAAAATAGAGAGTTTTGTTGATAATATAATTAGGGTGAAAAAAGAAGGAGGAATCTCCGTATTAGACTCAAAGCCTTCTTTTTCTTCAATTGTTGACTTGGAGCCCACACCATAAAACTTAAATACCCTTGCGGGTTTTAAAAAGAGACTAGTAATTAGAGCTGGTTATTTCTAACAAAATGAACTCAGAAGAGCTTTCCAAAAATATGCTGAAGTCAAATACAAGCCTAGTGGGAATTGTATGCAAGGACGGAGTTATTATGGCTGGAGACAGGAGAGCTACAGCAGGAACGATAGTTATGAGCAAAACTGCTTTAAAAGTTAGAAAAGTAAATGACTATATTTTAGCTTCCTGGACTGGAGGGGTTGCTGACGCTCAATTAACTCATAAGATTCTTTCAGCCGAATTAAGATTGCGGGAGCTTCGCACAAAATCGCGCCCTACAGTTGAAGAGGCCGCAAACCTTCTATCTTCAATTGTATTCAGGAATATTCGTACGCCTTCTATGATTCCAAGTGTTGTTGGGATGTTGGTAGGTGGTTTCAATGAGGATGGTTCAACGGAGCTTTTCACAATAGAACCAGCCGGAAGTATTGTTAAAGTTGAAGATTATGATGCCAATTTTTCATCCGGAATGCCCTATATATTAGGATTGCTTGAGAGGCAGTACAAAAAAGACTTAACAGTCAAGGAAGGGATTGAACTTGCAAAGGAGTGCATAAAGTCTTCAACACAAAGAGACATCGGCTCTGGAAATGGAATAGACGTATTTGCAATAACCAAATCGGGAATTCAACACGCGGTTTCAGAAGAGATTTTACCTCAATATAAGTAATTATAAATTAAAATGGCAGATATTCTAAAAAGTATTAAGGAAGAGTTGCCGAAGGCAATAAGTGATGCCACATTTGAAGGCGCAAATATAGTTCTTTACACGAGCGACAAGGATTTCTTTAAAGATGGAGAGCAAAAAATAAGGGATGTTGTAAGCAAAGTCAAGAAAAGAATAGAGCTTCGCGCGGACAAGCAGATTTTACTATCAGAAGAAGAAACAGAAAAAACAATAAAAGCCTTAATTCCGGAAGATGCAGAAATAACAAACATAATTTTTGATGTTCAGCGCTCCGTAGTAGTTATAGAGGCTAAACGGCCCGGTTTAGTAATCGGAAAGCAAGGTTCAATTCTTAATGATATAAAAAAATCTACTTTTTGGTTTCCAGTAGTCCAAAGAAGTCCGGCAATACCTTCAAAAATAACAGAAAAAATACGCTCCGTCTTGTATGCAAATAACGTATATCGTAGAAAATTTTTAAATGATATAGGAAGAAAAATCTACAACGAATGGACTTCAGAAAAAATGGACATGTGGGTTCGCCTTACTTATTTGGGAGGTGGAAGGCAGGTAGGAAGATCTTGCCTCTTGTTGCATACTCCAAATTCCAAAGTGCTTTTAGACTGCGGAATAAATCCTGCAATTTCAGAAGGTCCTGAAAAATTTCCATATCTTGATGTTTCAGAGATAGGGGATGTAAACACGATAGATGCAGTAATTCTTTCGCACGCGCATCTTGACCATTCAGGCCTTGTTCCATATCTGTTCAAAATGGGCTATCACGGCCCAGTTTATATGACTCCTCCAACAAGAGATATAGCTGCATTGTTGCAGTTGGACTTGATAGGAATTGCGTATAAAAAAGCAGAATTTCCTCTTTACAAAGCAGAAGACATAAAAGAAATGGTCAGGCATTCTATATGCTTAGATTATGGAGAAGTTACAGACATTACTCCAGATATTAGGATAACATTATACAACGCTGGGCACGTTTTGGGCTCCGCACAGGTTCATATAAACATAGGAAATGGTTTGCATAATTTTGTTTATTCCGGAGACACAAAATATGGGAAAACCCACCTCTTAGACCCTGCAGTAAACAGCTTTCCAAGGGTAGAAACTCTGCAATTGGAGTCCACTTACGGAGCTAAAACAGATATCTTGCCTCCGATGAAAGACACAGAAGCCAAGCTTGTTGAATTCGTTAAAACAACAATAGACCGCGGGGGAAAAATTCTTCTTCCAGAGCTTGGTTTAGGGCACGCACAGCAGACAATGCTTAGAGTTGAAGAAGCAATCCGCACAGGAGAAATGCCCAAAGTTCCTGTTTACATAGATGGTATGATTTGGGATATCAACGCAATTCATACAGCTTATCCTGACTTTCTAAGCTCAAGTGTCAGAAGCCAGATTTTCCAAGATAACAATCCTTTCTTATCAGATATATTCAAGAGAATTGGCAGTCCTATAGAAAGAAAGCAGGTAATTGAAGGAGGTCCATGCATAATTATATCCACTTCAGGTATGCTTAACGGCGGAGCTTCAGTAGAGTACTTCAGAAATTTATCAGACAGCGTTAAAAATTTGATTATTTTCGGTTGTTATCAGGGAGTCGGTTCTTTAGGAAGGCGCATTCAGGAAGGAGAGAGAGAAGTAAACCTTGGGAAAGATTATGGCAACGAAAAAGTATCTGTAAAAATGCAGGTGGAAACCCTATCCGGATTATCTGCGCATTCAGGAAGGAATGAATTAA
>CAYNKB010000069.1:0-3269 GCA_964397725.1 Candidatus Woesearchaeota archaeon
TTTTGATTTCTCCAAGCTAATTTAGGGGGGTGACATATGTCTATAGGGAGCACACAACTAAAAACTTATATACCCCTTAATCTAATTCTTTTCATAAAAAGATGAAAATACAACCATATATAGACAAATTGTCTTCCTCAAAAGAGTATAAGAACTTTCAAAAGAAGTATCCGGACGCATATTTAATTGCGGGCTTCTTCGTCTTGGACTTAGAGCAGGGAATGAACATACACCAAATAGACTATTACATACCTTCACAAAAGAAAATAGCCGCATTTACATTAGACGGCGGAGTTTCAGTTCAAGTCTTAGACACGATGAACTCAAAAATACCAGAGCCCTTGAATATCAAGACAAATGTTGACCTTGACGCCCTAGAGGGCATCCTGCACGATGAAATGAAAAACAGAAATATGACTGAAGACATTAAAAAAATAATTGCCGTTCTCCAGAACATAGGCGGGAAAAAAATATGGAACTTAAACTGCATTCTTTCAGGCATGGAAATCCTTAAAACTCATGTAGAGGATGAATCTCAAACAGTTCTTAAAATGGAAAGAACTTCAATGCTTGAATTAATAAAAAAAGTCTCTCCTCAAGCCCTTCAAGCCTTATCAGGCTCCCAGGAAGTAAAGCCCGAAGACGAATTGCAAAAATTAGATAAATTAAGTTTGGAGATAGAAAAAGAGAAAGAAAAGCTTAAAGGCAAACTTGACAAGAAAGTTAAGTCTTAAAGGTTTCCTTTCTATGTAATAGCTTAGGATCATAAAGTAAAAAAATCAATAATTAACCTGTAAATATTGAATTTTGTCCTAGACAAAATTAAACTCTATGATATGATAATTCTGTTCTTTATATTTTTTATCAGTAGATTATGGAATTTCTTCCTCGGAGTTTTAGAAGCTAAATAAATACCTTTTATTAGGCTTTTAAATTCCACAACATTTTAGTATATCCATCTTTAACCAAATCCTTCTCTGAAAATCCAAGTTCTTTTACAATATCCAAAACTTCCTTTCTGCACCTTGAAACACTCCCTTCATTGCATAGATACTCAACCTCCAAGAACCATCCAAGTTTCTTCACATAATTAAGTTCGATGTGAAAATTCTTCTTAATTTCATACAACTCTGTAGTCTTGTCTTTTCTCAGCCATCTTTTAAATCCAAAGTCTTTTATCAGGCTCAAAAACCATCCTATATCTTCAACCCTATATTCAACTTCCTTTTTGGCGTGAACGCCGTTTGAATAAGATATTCTCTGCTTAAAATTTATTTCATAAATCCACTTTCTTCTTCTGACTCTCAGACTTCTTTTAGGATATCCCTCTTCTAAAGAATAATAATCGTCAACCTTTTTCTCCTTCCCAATTCTTCTCGCAAACCCAGAAATCTCCTTCCTAACACTATAAGGATTATTTATCTTTATCTTTGCCTCAACCTCTATCATAAAGGTAAATAGAAATAATTCTATTTAAACCATTCTAAAATTAAATTTAAAATAAAAAAATAAAATTTGTTGTTTACGCTACGCAAGTCACAGGCTGTTGTGAAGGCGCACAAACTGTTTCGGTACCATCATCAGCAACAAGTACTGCAGATGCGGATACTTTATCTCCAGCCGTAATTGCAACAACAGGATTAAAATCTCCCTCAAGAACGTTCTGCTGATTAAAAGATGCAAGACTGGGAATATCCTCAGTAGTAGCTACACCAGCAGAAGTTGTATAAACAACTTTCACTTTCTCAGCTTTCTGACCATTATTCTTAACGACTATTTTATTATCACCCTCGTCGCAACTAATTACCTCAATATCTGTTTTAAAACATTCAGTTCCAGTAGTCACTCCTTTTCCTGCAGTCTGAATCGCAGGCCTTACAAAGCTCCAGATAATTATAACCGCCGCTAAAGCAAGCAAAATTATAAGCACCGTAGTGACAACGTCACTCAGGCCTTTCTTATTTATCATACTTAAAGACCTCCTTTCACCTCTATTCGCAAACATAACAATTAAGAGGAATACCGATTTATATAGGTTTCTATTCAATAAATAAAAACCTCCATATTAACTCAATTTACATATGACAGTTAAGAAAATATTGCTAATCTTAATAATGTGATATTAGATAATTAAATTAAAATTCTTGATTAAGAATAAGTGTTATAAGATTATTAACTTATGAACTAAACTTAACATATTCAATTAAAATATATCCCAAAGACTACCTAAAAGCAAACCAAAATTCACAAACTCCCTTCTTCTTTCCGTCAAATCTTGCAAAGCCGACTCTTTCAAATTGTATTACTTCTCCGACTTTCAAATTCTTGACAGCTTTCTCCGCCAAGCCTTCAATCCAAATTCCTGAAGGAAGCAAAATTCTCGTTTTCACGCCTTCGCTTACCCATTGAATTCTCGGGATGTCCTTGTTTTCCAAATCAGTAAATTCCGCACTTTCAGATTTGTCAAGCTTGATATTATACAAATGCAAAAGCCTTATCTCTTTTCCCTTCAGCTCCAAAAAATCATCTATAGAAATATAAATATCCTTTATCTTTACCTCTCTGCTTTCTTTTTTGTCAGGATGCATCAACAGATTCACTATTTTAATTTCCTTCGGCCTATTCCTAATATCTATCTTTCTTTGGTCTTTAACAAAAAAGTATCTATCAGTCTCTTTGTCAATCATTTTTCTGTTTATTGAATACAAAGAATCTATTGGTATGTTAATGTTCTGCTTGTTCAATCCAATTTCCTTGACAAATTCCCTTAAAGCCAAAGGCGAAATTCCTCTTCTCGCCAAGCTCTGTATGCTCCATGTTCTTGGATCATCCCATCCTGTAAATTTCCCGCTCTTTACTTCCTCTCTTGATTTTGACTTGGAAATCTTATCCTCAACTCCCTCTATATTAACCATTCCGGTATGAATAATCTCCCTGTGTCTCCAACCAAAAATATCCCAAATAAATCTTTCCATATCGCTTTCAATCATCAAGTCATTCCCTCTTATAATGTGGGTAATTCCAAGCAGATAATCATCAACAGCCCATGACATTTCCAGAGTTGGCCAAACTCTATATTTCTTTTTTGTTCTCGGATGTTCTCTATCTGATATTTTGAATAAAACTCTGTCTCTAAAAGCAGGATTTGGGTCCTGCATATTTGTCTTTATTCTTAAAACAGCCTCCCCTTCTTTCATTTTAAACATCTCCTTCCATCTTCCTAATTGTATATTTGGAGGTAAATGCCTGTCTCCGCTTTCTACTCCTTG
>CAYNKB010000070.1:0-3233 GCA_964397725.1 Candidatus Woesearchaeota archaeon
TTTCCTATAACTAATTTATATACCATCTCCTATCATAAAAAACCGGCTTTTTAAAACTTGCTGTAAGTTCTTGCAAGTTTTAAGCTAAAAATCTTTGATTTTATAGTAGGATTTTTATGACGGAAAAGTATTTTTTAAATAACCAGAAACACTTTCCCAAGGTCCAAAAATCCCTAAAACATAATGCTCGTGAGCTTTATTGAACAAGCAATCAAACAACCAATCTTTTTTTGATCTTCTAGCCGCATCAATATATCTCCTTGAAACAGATAAATTGTAATCAGAAAATTCTCTCGGAAAAATTCTTCCACCATCTTTCAAAACTCTCCTGAACTTCTTAATTACACTTCTATCCTCATCCCTATCTTCCGAAGAGTAAACCATCCGATTTAAAATCTCCCTTAGCTTCCTCCTGGAATAATTCCTAGATATTTCAAAAAGAGCCTTTCTTTGCTCTTCATCTTCAACAAAAGTCGAAGCAATAGAATAAACTTCAGCCTTGGCAGAAAAATATTTCACCCTATCTTCAGAACCAGGAGCAGTCCCAGTATCTTGCATCCGTTTAAATCTTGCAATATCCAAAACAACACCTTCCAAACTAACATCATAATTCATTTTCTCTCCCATTATCCAAACTTTTTAACATCCGAAATCTCCTGCAAAATCCTTAATTCCTGCGCAGACAAAAGTTCCTTGTTCTTCTTAAAATCCTTAAAATGCTTAACGCCCATATCAGAATACAAATATTTCTTGTCTCCAAGCCTTCTCTCAAAATTCACTCCAGGCAGGGAAATTGCCAGTTCCTGCCCTTCCAAAGCCTCCTGAACACTCTCCTTCTCAAGTTGCAGTCCTTTTATTCTTCCAACATCCTCTCCTTTTTCGTCAATTACAGGAATTCCAACTTTCACTTTCCCCCCAAGAACCCTGACTCCAAAAATAGCAGGATTGGAATTCCTAAAAACATACTGATGCAAAATTTCCAGCTTAAAAACAGAAGCCAATCCCATAAGTTTCTCCCTTTCAATTTCAGTAGCTCTTTCCTCTCTCCACTTTTTCAACTCATCAATCAATTTGTAAACAACTTCGTTTCTAAAGACTTTTACATTCCCTAAATCCAAGCCCTCCTCAATTTCTGTATTGAATCCTACAATAACTGCATCCATAGGATTTATCTCAAAATTAGTCCTCGCAGCCACAACATCAACTTTTCCAATTGGGCCGATTCCCGCTCTTACGATTTGAAAATTAGCCTGCCTAAGCAAAGTCATCAAAGCTTCCAAGCTCCCTAAAGAATCCGCCTTAACAATTATTCCTCTCTTATCAAGATTCAGGCTTCCGGAAACCTCTTTCTTAAATTCCTCTTT
Source organism: Candidatus Woesearchaeota archaeon (assembly GCA_964397725.1). Taxonomy (GTDB): domain Archaea; phylum Nanobdellota; class Nanobdellia; order Pacearchaeales; family GW2011-AR1; genus CAYNKB01. The sequence continues at coordinate 1,365 of CAYNKB010000070.1, forward strand.
AATTTTTTCCAGGTTCCCCTCTATTTTTTGAAAAGGCATTCCAGATAAAATTTCTTCTTTCGCAGTTAAATGCAGTCTTATACCCGTTGCAGCCTTAGCCTCTGAAACTTGCTTATACTTAAAAGATAAAGGTTGTATCTCCTCCAAAGCTCTTACTTTGGAAGTTATAATATTTGAAAAGGAGGCAATTGCAATTTCATCTCCAGATTTCAAAGTTCCATCATACAAAATTGCCTCAACGCTTTCCAAACCCTTTTCTTTCTTAACTTCTAAAATAACTCCCTTAGCATCCTTTCCTATTTTCAAATTCTCCTTTAAAAACTTCTGGCTCAAACCGCAAAGAACAAAAAGCAATTCGGATATCCCCTCTCCTGTTCTTGCAGAACAAGGAACAATAGCAACTCTTTTCGTAAAGTCTTCAATTTCATAAAACATCTCCGATTCAAATCCGTGTTCGCTCAAAGCTCCCTGAAAGGTCATCAAAGCCTCATCAAATTCCTGCCTCACATTAATCGCCTGTGATTCAATGCTTTCCTTAATATTCTCTTTTCTCTGCCATCCGGAAATCGTATCAACTTTATTTAAAGCAATTAAAAATGGAGTTTTATGAGCCTTCAATATTTGCAGAACTTCCGCTGTCTGTGGTTTTATGCCTTCCTTAATCGCAACAACCAAAATAGCCAAATCAGCCAGGCTTCCTCCGCGTTTCCTCAAGCTTGTAAACGCCGCATGCCCCGGCGTATCTATAAACAAAAATCCGGGAATCTCCAACTTAACTCCCTTCTCGTCAATTAAAGGACAGCTCTCTTTAATTTTTTCAGCAGGAAACTTTGTAAAAGAAATTTTCTGCGTTATCCCTCCAGCCTCTCCGCTCTGAACAGAGCTCCCTCTAAACCTGTCTAATATGCTTGTCTTTCCATGGTCTACGTGCCCAGCAACTGTTACAATCGGCTGTCTTATCTTTTGCTTTTCCATATAAAATATACAGAAGATACGTTTTTAAAGATGACTAACTAAAGTAAATTATGAAAGGCTGGCTTACAGGAGGAATAATTGGTGCAATAATTCTGTTAATACCAAGTTTCTTATATTTTAACCCCCTCGGAGGAGACACTCTGGGAATTATATACATTATTTCTGCAGTCATTGTTGGATTCATAATTGGTGCAATAATTGGGTGGATTGTTGGAAAAATAAAGTCAAGAAATAACTGATTAATAACACTCAAAAACTCTTTTTATGGATAATTCTGTTTATTATAGCACTATTTTTTGGAATTATCCATTAGAGAATTCTGAACAAAATTTATTCTAATTATCAGAATTGTCTATAAAACCTATCTCTTGCACCCATTCTTATATCTGTAATTCTTAACAACCTTGGGAAGCCTATGCAAAAAATCTCGGGTTGCTTCCATCCATTCAGAAAAAGGGACATCCTCATACGGAACAACTTCCGCAGCATACTTAAACTTTCCGCCACCAAGCTCTTCGACGTCAATAAACCTTATGAATGCCCTCGAGCCATTTGTTCTTGATAAGTGCGAATTAATCTCTTCCTCTAATCCATGTGCCAAGCCCTCCGTAGTTACTATTTCTATAGTAGCATAATTAACAGAATCCCTTGAATCAAAATTTGGAGAATCAAACTTAACTTTTCCAAAATTTCTAAGATAACTTATAACCCTATTAACAGTCTTCTCCATATACCTCTCTAAAAAATCAGGATTAAAAACATTATGGCTTACAACAACAATGATTATAAAACCAACAAATAGAGTAAAAATATGGAAGAATCCGAAAACAACGCTGTACATGGAAGGTTAATTATTGAAGATGGTAGAGCAAGATTTCATTTGGAAGAGCCAAG
>CAYNKB010000071.1:0-3212 GCA_964397725.1 Candidatus Woesearchaeota archaeon
AGTATTTTATAGAATAAATTTCTGCCGTAATTCATTCATTGGCTTGAAAGCCAAGAATTTCTTACGGAAGGATTAAATTCTTTATTTTCTGGATAGGCAGAAATTAAATAATATTTCGGGCTTTTCCATTCTTCTCCTGAAAGAATTTCAGAATATTCTTTTGAATCCTTGTGAATGAATATTTTTACGTCGTATTCATTATCTTCATTTGCATCCAAGTTTAATGAAAATTCTTCATCTTGAATAACTGAATTTGGATAATCAAAATTGAAGTCTAGAGCTTTAGCAGATAAAATTAAGAATATGCTAATAACCATAAAAAGAATAGTGAGCAATGTTACCTTTTTCGTCAAATAAATATAAGGAGTCTCGGTCATTGTTCCAGATGTTTGTGTTCGAGTTCCAAAATAGGTCTGTTGAATTGTCATTTCCTTGTTTTGAATTTAGGTTTATGCTTCCTAATTGAATCTTTTCAAACTTATAGGTTTTTCTGCTTTCGTCCTTTAAAGTCCAGGAATCCAAGTAGACTGAGTCACAGCTGTTAATTAAAAAGACGATTTCGCTTGTTTCATCAATTTCAGATTTGAAACATCCGTAATAAGGAGATTTAGTCCAGATTCCTAGAGAATTTTCTATGGCAAATTTTTCAGCTTCGGAGAAATCCTTTAGCTCCGAGGGTTCAACAAGAAATTTACTAGCCAATCCAAGCCTCACTATTTCTAAATTTAAATATTCTGGAGTGTAGAGTTTTCCCAATACTCTTGAATACTTATCCAAGCCTTGCGATTTCAACTGCAAGGTGTGATTTTCAAATCCTTTTAAAAATTCTATTGATAACTTGCTTGAAGGAGTGTCTTTTTCAGGAGAATTTATGTTTAAAAGCCTGATGGTTCTGCCGTCTTGAAGAACTATGGTATCTCCGTCGATAACTCTGGAGACTATAACAGATTCTAATTTTTTCTCGGAAAACAAGGAGAAAAAATAAAAATTCGAGGCAATTAAAATAGTTATAAGAAGGGACAAGATTAGAGAGGTTTTTCTGTCCATTTTACAGCTTTATTATTTTAATATGATGTTTTAAGGTATTGCAAAATTTCTCCAAATTTTCGTGCGTAATCTCTAAAGTTGATGTATTTTCATTTGGATGGAATCCAACAACTTTCGCCTGCCAAATCTCCTCATCTATTATCAAAGAGGATGTTTTAGCGTAAATCATGCAAAATATTGAAACAGAGCCGGGAGTTATGTTTAATTCGGAACTTAGTTTTGAGGGAGAGGCAAAATGAAGGTCTTTTACGCCTAAACTTATTCTTAAAGACTTTATATCAAGGCGCTTTTCCGCAGGAAGACAAACAAGATAAAATTTATTATTTTCATCTCTGAGAAACAGGTTTTTTGCGTGCAGTCCTGGAATATCTTTAGTTACTAGTTTTGACTCTTCAACTGTAAAGACTGCCTTGTGAAGATGCTCTTTGTAGTCTATTTTATATTTGCTTAGATAGTTTTTTAGGTTCTTTTCCATGGTTTGGCTAAAGAATTAAGATATAAGAATATTATTATGTCAAGAAAAGCTTAAAAAAGCCTTGAAGATAAGATAAGATATGGAAAAGGAATATGACTTTGTGATATTGGGGGCGGGTGTAACTGGCTTGGCAGCTGCGATGTATGGGGCGAGGCTTGGCTTAAAGACGCTGGTTTTGGGAGCGAGCCATGGCTCGGAGCTTCCTGTTGGAGGAGTTATAACAACTACAAATATAGTCGAAAACTATCCTGGATTCATTAAATTGACTGGAACTGAATTATCTGATAAGATAAGAGACCACGCAAAGTCTTACGACTTAGTTGAAATAAAAGAAGAAAAAGTCGAGAGTGTTGAAAAGAAAGGAAAATTATTCTTGGTAAAGACTAAAAGAAATTCATATGTTGGGAAGACTATATTGTTTGCAACAGGAACTAAGTGGAAAAAATTGGATGTTCCAGGGAGCAAGGAATTTGAAAATAAGGGAATAGCTTACTGCGCCTTATGCGATTCTCCTCTTTTTAAAAACAAGATTGTTGGACTTGTTGGAGGAAGCGACAGCGCCGCCAAGGATGCTATGGTGCTTGCAGAACACGCAAAAAAAGTATATATCATTTATAGAGGAGAAAAAATACATCCTGAGCCTATTAACTTAAAAAGAATTGAAGCAAACAAAAAAATAGAAGTAATCAGCAAGGCAAATGTTGTTGAAATAAAAGGAGGACAGGTTTTAGAAAAGGTTGTTCTTGACAGAAATTATAATGGGAAAAAAGAACTTGAATTGCAGGGATTATTTATTGCAATAGGGCATGTTGTTTTATCAGATCTTGCAAAAACACTTGGAGTAAAGTTAAACTCGAAGGGGGAGATAATACTCGACCATAGGACTTCTGAGACTAATCTTCCGGGTGTATTTGCTGCAGGGGATGTTGGAGACAAAGCGTTTAAACAGGCAATTACCGGCGTTGCAGAGGGATGCACAGCAGCACATTCAGCCTATGAATACATAACAAAAGAATCTGTTGAAACATAGGCGTGTTAAGTCAATTCCAGAAGTTAACATTTTACCAGTTTATTGTAATATTCATCCCACAATAACATAAAATATTTATTATTAATACTAATAATCTCCCTATTGCCTATAGATTATGTCAAGCTAAAGAGTTCGCTTTGCGGAGTGAATAAGTTTTTAAATAAGAATTGGCTAAGAACAAGATGATTAAAAAAGATGGCAAGAAAGGACTGTCTCCGGTTATTGCTACAGTTCTTTTGGTTTCTATAGCGTTGATACTGGCTTTGATAATATTCTTATGGGCGAAAAGTGTTGTTTCGGAGAAAATAGAAAAGTTCAACGAGCCTATAGAAAATTCGTGCGAAAAAGTAAAGTTCAGAGCTGAACTTATTAGGGGTAGTGATAAGGGAGAGGTACATATTGAGAATATTGGAAATGTGGCTCTTTATGGTGTAGAAATAAGAGGGAAGTCTTCTGGAACTATAAGCTCTTTATCTTTTACTAAAGCTAATTCTTGTGGTAGCACTATAACTGTTGGAGAAACATGCGATGTTGGAGATTTTGATCTTGGGGAATTTAAAGTTGATGATAAAGTTATTGTTGTTCCTGTAATTCTAGGAGAGACAAACAGCAATAAAAAAGCATTTATATGCGACACAAATTATGGTGTGGAGACTACTG
>CAYNKB010000072.1:0-3102 GCA_964397725.1 Candidatus Woesearchaeota archaeon
ACTCAGTCTTCCAAGGGCAATAGTTAATATGATAGAAAACCGCTTTGACTGCCCTGTCGGGCACGATGGGTATTATATTGATGAGGATGAATTGGTAAAGATGTAAATAAAAGTCATGATTTAATTGCTATAAGCTACTAACTGCTTAGATTCCCAGGAATCGTATAGGCGCAGTATGTTCTTCTCAATTATCCCGACATCATCAGGAAGAAGGTCTACATTTGATATGCCAAATTGAGATAACCTTTCCCTTACCTTATTGCCTACTATACCTTCTCTATGAGATAAATAATTAATCCATAATGCGATATTCTGTGCATTTTTAAACTCCCTTTCTAAAAGAGCTCTTGTTGTTGTATACCAATCAGAATGCTCCTGCTTATTTGAGAAAGAGTGTGATGTGTTGCCGCTCAGCTTGCCAGCTTCCCTGTTTAGTCTATCAACGGCAAATTTATGAAGTTTATGTCCAGTAATAAAAAAGTCGTCTAAGGAAAGCTTAGGATTAATATAATCTTGTTCAAATTGGAAGGAATCAAAAACTCCAAACTGATTTACCAAATATCCATCTCTGGCAAACGCATACTGACTATGTGATTTATGAAATATATCAGTATCATCATTTCTTAATGGCTGAGAGATTCTTCCATATATAATTTCCTCTATTCCTCTGTTCTCAATTCCTTCAGCAATCACTTTAACACAACTCGCTATTCCCTCAAAATTATATGTCGTGGGAGCCTTAATCTTATTTGCAGAATCTTTACCATCCTCTCTGATTAGATTTCCAGGATTTCTATCAATATTGTTATGCCTTAATTGAGTTAGAGCAATGTTTCCTATAGCTCCAAGAAATGCTGTACCAAACTCAATGTAATCTAAAGGAAATCCTGCATCTTCACTTTTTATGCCTGCTTTGTTAAGCAAATAAACTGCACCACATCCCAGCAACCCTCCGACAGCTCCGCCTACAAAAAAATTCCTTACTTGAGCTGGAAAATAGTATAAATTATCTCCTTCCATAACTATCGGCAAGAAATTACCTTTATAAATCTTCCTAATTGTAACTACTATTTAGTCATAATCTATAACCTATGAACCTCTAAAAACATCATCCGTGACCATGTTTTTCCTTGAACTTCGAAACAAACTCGTCATACTGGGCTCTGTCAGAGACTCTTTTTACTCTCCAGAAGTTTTCGGTAGGATGCTTCTCGCTCTTTATCTTTCCAACCATCTTGCCGTGCATTTCCTTTGTGAGCAAAATCTCCTCCTTGGAATTCTCAGATAAGTTCTTCGCCCTTCCAATTGCATTCCCAAGAGAAGTAAATTTGAATCCTCCGCTCCTATCTTCAACAATTAAGTCTCCTACATGGCATCCAATTCCAAAATCAATTCCATGCTTCTTCAGGCTGTCTCTTATGTCCTGCGCAGCCAACAAAGCCCTCATTCCATTCTCATTGTCCCCAGTTAATGCAGGCGCAAATATCAAAACCCTGAAGTTATCGCTCATATATATTTTAGCTTTTGATTCCTTGGCTTTTGCCAGTGCGCTGTCAACGGCTCCAAGATTCTTTTTGGTTCTCAAATTCACCGCAACAATATAGCTCTCCTGCTTGTGCCCATGGCTTATTCCGCTCTTGTTAGTTTCTCCAGCATTTGTAAATTTCCCTCCAGCAGAAGGCGTCCTTCCGACAAAATTCTTTTTTCTTATTTTTCTATATACAAATAATGCAATCGCTATCAATATAATTATCAATAAAATCCAGAAAATAAATGTGAATGCCCCAAAATTAATATTACCAGCGTCACTCAGACTGACTGCGTTTCCAGTTAAAGCGGCTCTGCCTATCGTGCTAACCTCATCGCCGTCCTTGACTCCGATATCATACTCGCCTTCCGGAGCGGACAACTTAAACCTCTTAGTCTTTCCAACCTCCAAATCTAAATTGACTGTTTGGGTAATATTTCCTATCAAAATATCCAATGGCTTGACATATCTGACATTTCCTGTATTTGTAACAATTAAATTATTCCCCTCCAATTTAAATTCAATTAATGGAAAGTCTTCAACAAAAAAGGCTCTTTCAGATTCTAAATTCTCTACCCGTGCCTTTATATTCCAGTATCCCGGAGCATAATTGCTTTCTATTTTGAAGTTAGTCGCGGCTCCTGAAGCCAAAGTCTTATTCTCAAATATCTCCCCGCTTGGACTATAAATTGCGACTTTTGCTTCCTTGTCAACGTTCTTTCCTGACTGATCAAATACAAGAATTGTATAAACAAGATCATTTTTAGGAACTATGTTCTGCTCATTAATTGCAACTCCAATGTCTCTCACAACTTGATTTATTGTAATGCTCTCTACCTTCGTTCCCTCATTCATCACGTCTTCGTTGGAATCAATATCATAAGTTTTGACAGCAAGATTATATTTTCCTGCAGGAGCATTGGACGGAATCACAAGACTTATATTAAACTCCCCGTTTGACACTTCTCCTTTTGATGTAGAATTAATTTCCTCTATAGAAACTTCAACAAATCCGTTCAGCCCAGAGCCTTTAAGCTTGGAAGCGCTCCCGTCAATTTCTATAGTATCTTCAGGATTAAAAATAAATTCACTTAATGTAAAAGCAACTTTCACTTCATTCGTCAAATCAAAGACTTTAGTTGAACTCTGCTCTCCTCCATAGCTTGCCTTAAAAAAACATCTCCCAGACAGATTCCCTGTAAGAAACCTGTCAAATCTCCCCTCTATTAAAAAATTCTTGCTTGACTTCGCGCTTAAACTCGCAGGGCTTTTATATAATTCAACTTCTCCGTTTCCGCAGATTAAACTGCTTGTAAAGAATCCGCTTGTATCAGTGCTCGGATTTAATGTGACCGTAATATTGAAACTCTCTCCCAAATTATAAGAACTATCGGGTTGCGTAAAGAGTATCTGCGCACTAGCAAGAGGAATTACAAACAAAGCTAAAACAGCTATCAAAAATACACTCTTTTTCATCTGATTTTTAGTGAGTTATTGTATATAAAGCTTTTTGGTGCTTATTGAAAATTCCCATGTTCTTAACATTTATAAACATCCGGAGATAAATTGTTGTA
>CAYNKB010000073.1:0-2687 GCA_964397725.1 Candidatus Woesearchaeota archaeon
TTTGATTTCTCCAAGCTAATTTAGGGGGGTGACATATGTCTATAGGGAGCACACTTTCCTCTTTTACTACTAAATGCCGAAATTTCCGGATTTTTTAGCTTCTTTTTTTATATCCTCTAAGGTTGTAATATCTCCCGTTTTCCTATCAGGCCTATAATTCGTTATCCTCGGAAATCTCATAGCCCACCCTGAATTATAGCTCGGACTCTTCTGAATATTTTGATAAGTCACACTGACAACTATCTTAGGCTTTACATTTACCCTATTCCCTTTCTCTTCAAAAATTAACGGCTTCAGCAGTTTAGTCATCTCGTCATAAGTTGTCCCTTCCTCATTTTCTATCTCCTTCAATCCCGAAGAAACCTTTCCAACTTCCAAAAATTTTCCATCGCTGATGCATGCAACAATATAGCTCGTAAGCATTCCTCCGCGCTTCCCGCTTCCATATTCCGCTCCGACAATAACCAAATCCAAGTCTTTTACAACAGGCTTCATCTTGACAATAAATCCGACTCTTCTTCCTTGTCTGTAAGGTGCATCAATTTTCTTTATCATTATTCCTTCCTCTCCTGTCTTCAAAGCTTCATGATAAAACTCAATTGCCTTTTCCTCGCTGTCTGTCACAATCTGATAAGAAGGCCTTATCTTGAAATCCTCTTTCTTTACTATTTTTTCAACTATTTTTCTTCTCTCCCTGAACTCCTCATCCAAAAGGCTTTTCCCATTGTAATATAAAATATCAAACACATTTATTTCAACCGGGAGTTCCCTTTCCAATTTCTCTATGTCATATTTTCTTTTTATCCTTTGGCTTATTGATTCAAATGGCTTGTATTTCTTTGTCTTAGGATCAAAGCCGACAACCTCGCTGTCAAGAACAAAACTCTCTCCCTTGACATTGCTTTTTACAACTTTAACAACATCCGGAAACTGCTTAGTAACATTTTCTAATCTTCTTGTGAAAAGCCAAATCTCCTTCCCTTTTTTATGAATCGTAACTCTAAACCCATCATACTTATGCTCCAACGCTGCCGGCTTCCCGCAAATCCTAAAAGCCTCCTCAATTTCCTCAACCTTTACTGGAAGCATAACATTCAAAGGCCTCCCTGGAATTATCTCTGTCTTATCCAACTCTTTTCTTCCTTTCTTCGCAGCATCCAAAACTTCTGCAAAATCATTTGATAAATCATAAACGCTCTGTATCTTGTCAGCCATCTCTTTCTTATCGCCTTCAAAAAAAGCCTCCGCAATTGCGTCTCTTATTATTCCATCCGCAACCCCCACCCTTAAATCCCCAAGTAAAGTTCTAACAATATACTTCGCCGCCTTTCCGTCAGCAGCCCCCAAAATCTCAGAAATTAATCCTGTCTTCCTGTCAACACTCCCCTTTCCCTCCATGCTCATAAGTTTTTTTAAATTGTCAAAAACCTTTTCTACTTTAAGCTCCCTGCCAAACAGCGTGCTCTGCATTTTCTTCCCCACAAACTCCTCCGCAATCTCTCCCAAATCTCCAACCTTCCTAAAACTCTTGACAACACTCTCCGTCTTAACTCCCAAAGTTTTCGCAATCGCCTTTATAGTCAGCTGTCTTGAAATTCCAAACTCCTTGGGGTCATAATCCGGCGTCACCTTTCCCCTTAGCAGATAAATCCACTCGCTCTTCCCCTTTTTCTCCAGCTTTCTTAAAAACTCCGCCAAAATCCTTGTCTTCTCCAGCCTCCCCGAAATAGAATTTATCTTTTCGTAAACTTCAACAAACTCGGAATATTTCATATCGCTCATTAACTAAAAAACAAATAAGAATATTTAAATTCTCCATCCTCAATTCCCGCAATCTAATTCAAATCATAGTACTCAAACTTATGCGTCTTCAAAACCAATACAGCCTTCCAATCATCTATTAAATCTCTATATTTCTGCCTTATCTCTGTAGAAACTTTATCTAATTCATTAGTATCTTTGGCAATTAAAACGCAAGTTATATCAAAATCCCCCATTATTGAAAGCAAATCGGTAACTCTTTTATGCTCCTTCAAATAATCGATAAATTCCCCCCTTTCTTTTTCACTAATATTTTTCAACTTAATTTTAATATCCATAATCAAAGGAAACCCTATAACTCTCGGATCAATAAAAATCCCACTCAGAAAAATACCTTTTCTTTGCATCTCCTTCATCCTTTTATGAACAGCATCTATGCTCAATTTAACCTTTTTAGAAATTGAACTCAAGCTCTCTCTCCCATTTTCCTGTAATATCATTAAAATCTTTTTATCCTTTTCGTCTAATATTCTTGATTCAAGTTTTGTCTTTACAGGCATTTACTTAATTATTAAGACATATTTATAAATTTAACGAAATATTAAGACATTTTAATAGAAAAGAATAAATATATTAACCCCTCCAGAGTAGTATGAGAAGAATAAGACAAACGATTGAAGACTTTATCGCTCAAAAAGTGCAGGAAGAAAATTATAGCGGAGCTCTTATTGGTTTAAGCGGAGGAGTTGACTCAGCAACAACAGCCTATCTTGCTGTAAACGCACTAGGTAGAAGCAATGTGCGTGGCTTAACATTATTATTTCCATGGCAAAGACAAGAAGATGTTTCAGATGCAGTCGAAATTGGCAAAGCACTCGGAATTGAACACACTAAATTAGATATATCAAGAATAATAGAGACTCATG
>CAYNKB010000073.1:2697-3054 GCA_964397725.1 Candidatus Woesearchaeota archaeon
ACCTTGATCGCTAAAGGTCAAACCACCCGCACACCTGAAGCTTCAAAACTCCAGTGCTTCTCTAGTAATGATTCTTCTCTTAACTTATTTGAAAGGTTAAATTCAGCAATTTCTCTTACATGGGCTGAAGCATTCAATTATATAATTCCCTCCTCATCAAACAAAACAGAGTTTCTTACATCTTTTTATTGCGTTGGAGGAAATATAGGTCATATATACCCGCTTGGAGACTTATATAAGACAGAAGTAAGAGAACTTGCAAGAACTCTCTGTGTCCCAGAGAAAATTATAATAAAGAAATCTACTGATGGATTTGAAAAAAGAAAAAGTGATGAAGAAATAATTGGAGCTTCATAT
>CAYNKB010000074.1:0-2920 GCA_964397725.1 Candidatus Woesearchaeota archaeon
GTTTGTCAACCGTGCCTTTAAGGTTTCTCCATTCAACGTCTTTCTTTGCAACTTTGTCTACGAGAGGGAGCTTTTCATCCTGAAATTTCTTTTTTATGTTTTCATTTACTAATTCAGGATTTTCACGGATTAACTTTATGTCTATCATGCGATTACTAAATAAGGGCGTTATATAAATTTTAGCCCGCTAAGCAAATTTTAAATACTTATACTCCTGTTTTTACACATGGCAGAGGTGACAGACTTAATACAGGGTTTTACTCTTGGTTTTTATAACTGGTTTTTAAATCTTTTTCCTTCTTATCTTTCAGGCGCCGTGCAGGTGCTTTTTTTTGCAGTATTGCTGGCTGTTGTTTCTATCTTTATTTGGAAATTTTATAATTCTTTGTCTAAAAAGAACCTAATAAGCCTTAATTTGAGACAGTATAATCGGGCAGATCATCCTGCTGTAAGCAAGCTTTTAGCAATTATTCTTTATTTTTTGGAGTATATTATAATAGTTCCATTTTTGATTTTGATATGGTTCGCAGCTTTGTCTATTGTAATTCTTCTTGTTTCTGAGGGGAAAGATACAGGAGATATACTTGTCGTGACTGCTGCTATTGTTGGGGCTATTAGAATTTTAGCTTATTACAATAGGGAAATTTCCAAGGACTTAGCTAAGTTGTTTCCTTTTGTTACTTTGTCTGTTTTTCTTATTACAGCTGGGGCATTTAATTTTGACAGAGTTATTTCCCAGATAAGCGAGATTCCAAAGTTTCTTGGAAATACACTTTATTTTTTATTTGCTGTTTTTATTATAGAAATTGTCTTAAGAGTATTTTATACCCTTATTTATTTCTGGGATACTGAAGAAGAGATACATCCTCCAAAGTTAAAAGGAAACTAATCTTTTTTGCAGTTCTTTAATATGTTTTTTGCCAAGAGCTTTGTAATTTTCGGGATTTAGCTTGTTTTTACTTAATAGCTCTGCTGTGTATTTTCCTCCGAGGAAATAGGGGGTTATAACATAGGATGCCCCGTTTTTGTACAATTCCAAGGCGTCTTCTAAGTTTGTTGAAACGACAAGTATTGTGGCATTTGGATTGCATAATTTTACTCTTTTCATGAACAGAAGATTGGATTCTAGGTCGGAGATTGTGGAGATAAGCATTTTTGCATCGCAAAGTTTTATTTCGTCAAGCAAATCTATGTCTGATATGTCTCCGTAGACGAAATTGAATTTTTCTCTTTGTATTTTTTCTATTGTTTCAGGATTGTGGTCCACTATAAGAAGAGACTGCTTTTTATTTTTGAAGGCATCCAATACATCATATCCTGTTCTATTTGCACCGAATAAAATAACATCATATTTTCTTGACTTTGATATGTGATCCCTTTTTAGATTTTTTCTTTCAAATATTGAAAGGTAAGGAGAGAGATATGGATATAATTTATTTGAATACATTATGAAATATGTAGAACCGGCGATGGTTATTATTCCTATAACTGTGATTACTGAAAGAATGTCCTGTGAAATGTGCCCTACTTTTACTCCGAGAGCTATAAGTATAAGGGAGAACTCCGAGATTTGAGCTACTGTCAAGCCTGCTAGGAAGCTTGTTTGTTTTTTATAACCTAAAATTCCCATTAAAGTCATTACTATTAAAGGATTTCCTATAAGAATAAGTATTGAAAATACTATAATTGCTATGGTGTATTGTGAAATGCTTCCAAATGTCATTTGAGAGCCAAGCCATATGAAAAATATGAAAATAAAGAAGTCTCTCATTGGCTTTAGTTTTGATGAGATTTCAAATCTGTAGGGGGATAAAGAAAGTGTTATTCCGGCTAAAAGTGCGCCAATTTCTATTGAGAAGTTGAATATGTCAAACAGGGTTGCTATTGCAAAGCACCATCCTAGGGAGAAAAGAAGAAGAAATTCCTGAGATCTTGCTACAGGCTTTAATATTTTTGGGAGGGCGAAATATCCGAATAAGAAAAGACCTAGAAGAAGCATTGCTCCATAAATAAGTGTTGTAACTGCGAAAGAAGATATATTATTTCCGTTTGAAAGAGAAGATATAATCATCAAAATTATTATCGCGATTATGTCCTGAACAAGAAGGAATCCTATTGAGATTCTGCCGTATAACTTGTCAGTTGCCTGTTTATCTGACAACAACTTCATGATTATTATTGTGGAGCTGAATGCTATTGCAATTGAAATGTAGATTGCTGTTATATGCGAGAAGCCAATTAGTCTTCCAATCGTATATCCTATGATGGTTGTAAATAGAACCTGCCCTATTCCAGTTATGAGGGATACTTTTCCGACTTCTTTTATAACTCTTGGATTTAAGCTAATGCCTACAAGAAAAAGCAAAAGTGCGACGCCTATTTCTGAGAATATCGCTATCAATTCTGAGGATTTTATTAAGTTTAAGGCTGAAGGGCTTGCGATAATTCCTGTTATTATATACCCTATAATCAACGGCTGTCTTAACAGCCTGCATAGGCCGATTATAACTATAGCTATAAGAATGATAAAGCTCAGCTCTGTAAAAATTCCTACTTCCATTGTCACCTCGTGAATTAGAGCCAGGGTAGTTTTAAATAGCTTTTTATAGGTTAAATTTTTTATGTTTGTATCATATTCATCTCACTTGGCTGAGATGAAAGGGCTTGAGGCAGCGGCGCTTCAAGCCCACATTATAATCATGAAACGTGCAGTTATAGCAGTCGTAAATAATAATGGTAAAATACTTCTTGGTAAGAAGAGAAGTGATTCTCCTAAAGTGTTGGCTGGAGAGTGGCATGTTCTTGGGGAGACTGTTGAAGATGGAGAAACGGATGAGGAAGCATTGAGGCGTTGTTTAAGGGAGGAGGTTAATTTATCGGAGATTGTTATTGGGAGATATCTTGGCAGCCATATCACTCC
>CAYNKB010000075.1:0-2892 GCA_964397725.1 Candidatus Woesearchaeota archaeon
ATTTGAAGTCCAATACCAAGACGTTATGATATATTCCCGGCTTGGATTCCCGAACGAACCCTCCTTTAATTTTTTCTTCTTTGTCTTTAAATCTAAGAGTTGGGGAAACGATTCCGCGTGAGCGGGCTTCCCTAATATAAAGAGAGTCAAATGAGGCAATTGAGCCGGTTATTCTGTCTAAAGGCATACCTGTCAGTTGAGAACGCTCCACAGCGAGGTCGATTGTTTTTGTTTTTTCTAAGATTTCATAGGCAAGCTTGCAATCCTGCAGGTTATAGTCCACTATTTTTTGAGGGTCTAATTTGTAAAGCCTTTCAATTTCATCATGGCGTGTTTTTCCTTTTAGGAACTTTCCATCGTTTAGAATTGCCTGCGAGACATCTTCTAAGGTGTAGGACTCAAACTTGGTATTTTTAATTGAAGGGGCTTCTTTTATGAATGGGTCTCTTATAAGGTTCAAAGCGTCCAAGACTTGCCTTCCTGGGACGTTTGCCGAGGAGGAACGGAAAAATCCAGATTCTATTCTGAGGGACGCCTCGCGGTTTGTTCTTCCAATATCAAAAGATATTTTATTTTTTTTGAATAAATTGGAAAGGAATTTTAGGTCGAAGTCAATCAGGTTCCAGCCGGTAATTATATCCGGATCTAATTTTAAAATTTCTGACTTAAATTTTTCAAGACATTCTGATTCGGAGGAGCAGGAAATTGCATTATCAAGTTTTTTATCAGTAACAAAAAATACTTTCTTGTAATTTTCTGAGTAAATTCCTATGCAAAAAAGCTTGTCTGATTTTTTGTCTGTTTCTATGTCTAAGGAGGCGACTTTTAATTTCGGCTTGAAATCAGAGGGAGTTATTTCCGGATTTTGATAAATGCGGTCTATTTTCTCGCTTGATTCAAAGTGCCCTTCAACATCTATTGTTCCAAGAAGATTTTTGTCCATAAGAAAGCGATAGTGCGGTTTTATGTCTGCCTCGTATGTATCTATTTTCTTATGAATCTCTTTGTATAATTTATTTAATTCTGTCGGCGTTTGTGAGGAAATTTTTGCGACTGGCTCGCCTTTAAAATTAGAAAGCTTGGTTTTTTCAACTTTAAATTCCCTAAAAAATCTCTCGGATTTTTGGAGCCCAGAAAATCTTTGATTTTCTTTGGTTTTTAAGTATTTGCTGACTTTTTTTTCATCTTTTGCTTTTATGAAGAAATATGGCTCAAGGGTATTTAAAGCCACAAAGGATTGCCCGTTTTCCAGCTTTCCAAATAACTGGATTTGGGTTTCTCCATTTATTATTTCATAAGTGGGATAAACTATGAATCCTTTCATTTTTTAAGAAAGATTAGGATGTTTTTAAGTTGTGCGTTTGTGCTTTGACATAATATTTATATAATGTCAGTTCTATTGTTGGCTATGACTGCTGTTTTGAGTGGAGTTGAGGCTTCTGTTTTGGACAGGGATGTTTGGTCTTCTGGATATAGGCATCAAAGAGTATTTAACAGCCCAAGGGTGAATGGTTCTAGAGTGTTGGAAGTTTTACAGGTGCCGAGAATAGAATCTCCCCATAAGGAAGTTCTTGTTTCTCTTCCCCATGAGTTTGCTGACTTGCTCTTTGATGAAAGGAAAAGGGTTGGAGGTTCTTTAGAATTGAGTTGTTACGCTTCGGCCAATAAGAATAATGGATATGTTAGCGGATTTAGGTTTAATGTGACTTGTTTAGGTGAAAATCTATTTCATTATATGTCTGAGATTCGCCGTATTTTTCCTGAGAATACATTAGAGCTTTGCTCCAAATCTTTTGTTGAGAGCATTACTGATAAATCAGATCCTGGCTTAAGGGCTGTTTTGAAGTATTTAAGAAAGCAGAATGGAGAGCTTGTATTGGATGAAAACAGAAGGGCAATATTTGATGATGGGATTATTGTTTTATAATTACTTATCTTGAGTAGTGAAAACAGCAAGCTTTAAATACTATTTTTTTGGAGGATTTATATGAATAATAGAGTTGTTGTTGAATATGCCAGAGATGAAGAAGAATTTGTTAGTTGGATAGTTCAGGCAGCAGTTTTGCCTAGAAATAGAAGCGGATTAGATTCTGTGGGAGTTTCTGGGGAGCTTGTTGAAGTTCATAGGAATTCTGCTGGGATTGGGTATGAATTTAGAGCAAGATTTAATAAAAGGATAAGTGGGGATAATGTTGTTTTAGCGAGATATATTAAACCAGTGCCTGTAGGATACGACAACGATTTTACAGATGAAGAGAGAAGAGATTATCTTCAGAGTTCTTTACAGCAAATTCAGCGTGGTGTTGTTAAAAGGCTTCCAGCTTTAGATATGAAGGTTGATGATAATGGAAGTTTTCAGGTTGAGTCCACTTTTGCAACATCCAGGAAAGTATTAGAGGGAGTTGTTAGTTAGTTTTTTATAATTGCACTTCTTTGATTTTGAATGGGATTGCAGATAGGAGAGATTGTTCCTAGGAAAGAAGTTTCTTTTCCAGACTTGAAGGGGAAGGTAATTGCAGTTGACGCTTTTAATGCGATTTATCAGTTCTTGAGCAGCATTAGACAGCCGGACGGAACACCTTTGATGGATAATAAAAGAAGAGTTACTTCGCATCTTTCTGGATTGTTTTAT
The DNA here is from genome assembly GCA_964397725.1 of Candidatus Woesearchaeota archaeon. Taxonomy (GTDB): domain Archaea; phylum Nanobdellota; class Nanobdellia; order Pacearchaeales; family GW2011-AR1; genus CAYNKB01. The sequence continues at coordinate 2,633 of CAYNKB010000075.1, forward strand.
AGAAATATTGCTTTAATTAAGGAAGGGATAAAATTGATTTATGTTTTTGATGGAGAGTATCATGATTTAAAGGCGAAGACGCATGAGAAAAGATATAATGCCAAGGCGGAGGCGAGAGAAAAATATGAAGTCGCAAAAGATGAAGAAGATGTTGAGGGCATGGGAAAGTATGCTCGGGCTTTGAGTGTTTTAAATAAGGAGATGATTGAAGAATGCAAAGAGTTATTGAATGCTATGGGTGTTGCAGTTGTGCAGGCTCC
>CAYNKB010000076.1:0-2868 GCA_964397725.1 Candidatus Woesearchaeota archaeon
AAGAAACAGGAGTATTACTTGAAGAACTTTGGACAATTTTGGGGGTTTCTGGAAAGGGAGAGGGTTTGATTGTTCCGGTGTTGACTTTTATATCTAAAGAGGTGAAAAGGTAGGCTTTTTTGTCCTTGGGGTTGTAAGCGACTATGGGAACTCGGATTTTTGCTATTTTCTTTCCGTTTTCAAATTCAATGTTGTAATAAAGAAATTGGTAGGGGAATATGCTTGAAGAGGAATATATTTTCTTATCGGGATTTAGCTCTCCGGGAAATCCTGATGTTTCATAAATTTGCAATATCTCCTCTTCTGTCATAAATGGGGAAGATTCGGAAAGGTTAGCTTGTGAAACGGGAAGGATATTTATACTTTCTAAAGTCTTATAACTTCCTCCAGTTATTCTAATATTAGATATATCTTCATCTTTGCCTAATTCAACTGAAAGAGTTTTTCTTGGGAGGTTAGGCATGCCTGGGGCGTATGCATAATAAGCATCTGAAACGTTTATAAAATCGTAGCCTTGAACTTCTGTTAATTTGAAATCTCTTTTAAGAGTAGTAATTGTAAAATTGCTCTTTTTTAAACTGCCCTCAAATTCACGATCGTTTGTCAAGGCAAGGGGTATTCCGAGAGATTTAATGTCATCACTAATTATATTCAAATCAACAACACTATATTTCTCTATCAATTCTAATTTTGGTTCATTATATGCGACATTAGTTATTTTTTCAAAATTTTGATTTGATAAAACGAATAAAGAGAGGAAAGATATAAGCAAGAAGGATAATATTAGAAGAAAAAATAAGTTTCCTATTTTTCTCATAAATATTGAACATTCGGTTTGCTTATATACTTTTCTGCAATCAAAGTGTAAATTAAATCTTCCAACTTAACATGATATTTAAATAATAACTGAGATAAGTATTATCAATAATTCGTAATAATCTTCTGTTTAACCTTCTATGTATGGATTTGTAAGGACAACTTTTATAAATAACAAACTCTATGCTTGTCTACAAGCAATATGGCTAAAAATATAAAGGGACAGGCGCAGTTGTTTCCCATAGATTTAATTGCAGGGATACTTGTAATTATTGGAGGACTATTGGTGATATTTGGAAGTGTGAACTTGGGGAGCTTGTTTGCTTCATTAGGACTGATTGTGGAAATAATTAAATCGTTAATGGGTGGAGGAGTTTAAGATGGTTTTGGAGACAGCAAATCTTATAGTCGGCGCAGGTGTAATAATTCTTAACCTCATTCCGTTTATACTTAGAAAGCTTAAATGGCTGATTCTTACAATTGCAATATCTCTTTTTCTGATTTTGGCGCTTATACTTGTTTAATTAACTTTATATATTATATTTTTTTAGTTGAGGGATGAGGATACTTGATTTACTAATAATCTTACTGCTGTTTGCTGTCTTGGGTTTTGGAGGATATATTTTTTTAACGAACCTTCCAGCTGAGCCTGTTGAGTATGATGAGTTTTATGCCAATATTTCTGCCGGAGTGACTTCCACAGGAGACCAATTTTATCCAAATATGAGATATAGGGATAAAGCGATAAGCTATTCTATAGAGGATGTATGCAGTGTGAAAAAGGCTGATGATGTAAGGGAAGCTTTTAAAATTCTTGAGGGTGCGACTTCTTTGAGGTTTTATCCAAGCGGAAATGCAGAGATAAAAATATTGTGCTCCGAAATTGCTCCAGAACCAACAGAAAAGGGGCACTTTGTAGCTGGGGAAGGAGGTCCAAGCGAGGTTATAAACTCGACAAATTTCAATGTTATATTATCAGGAAAGGTTTCTTTGTTTAGAAATGACAAGTGTGAAACGCCAGCGATTGCACTGCACGAGATACTGCATGCTTTAGGGTTTGATCATAATAATAATTCGCAAAGCATTATGTTTCCAGTTACAAATTGCAATCAGGAGCTTGATGATTATATCGTAAGGGATATAAATGAAATATATAGCACAGATTCAAAGGCAGATATTGCTATAGAAAAAGTCAGTGCGGACAAGGCGGGGAGATATATAGATTTTGAAATAACTATTTCTAACTTTGGATTGCAGGATGTCACTAACTCTACTTTGGCGGTTTTCGCGGATAGCGAAAAAATCAAGGATTTTGAGATAGGAGCGCTGGAAATAGGAACGAAGAGGATATTAACTGTCAAGAATGTCAGGGTGCCGAGAAGCTTTGATAAAATCATATTTGAAGTTCAGACAGATGATGGAGAGATAAGCAAGGAAAATAACCGCGCTGAAATAGGGGTTTCTAATAGTTAGCCCCTGCGGAACTTTTAAATATAAAGCATTCTACCTAACTTTCGAAGAGGAAAATTATGGCTGAAAAGGATTTGCTTTTGAAATTGAAGACAGAATATTCAGGGATATTTGATTTTCCTGCTTTTTACAGTTTTGCATATTCCTGGTTTTTAGGGGAGAAATATGATGTTGATGAGGAGAAGTATTCTGAAAAGGTTTCTGGAAATGAAAGGGGAATAGTTATTGAGTGGAAGTCAACAAAGAAGGTTTCTGACTATTTCAAGCTTGAAATTAAGGTAAAGTATGAGGTGGAGCATTTGGTTGATGTGGAGGTTGAAGTAGACGGCAAGAAAAAGAAAATGAATAAGGGAAAGATTACAATCAACGTGGCTTCTACATTGATTTCTGATTATGAAAGCAAATGGGATGCAAACCCAACTTTGAGATTTATGAGGGAGATTTACAATAAATATATAATTCCAGGAAGGGTTGATGGTATGAAAAGCAAGGTTTTTGAGGATACAAATAACTTTCTTGAAGAGGCGAAGGCTTATTTGGAGCTGACAGGAAGAAAATAAGGCAACTTTTCAGAACATAAAT
>CAYNKB010000077.1:0-2785 GCA_964397725.1 Candidatus Woesearchaeota archaeon
CTTCTTCAAAGTCTGTATGTTAACAGCCCCTGAAGAAACTAATATTGTAAATTCATTGCTCTCAACACCCTCATTTCCTAAATAAGCCTTAACGACTCCTTTTCTCGCTCCCTTAAATCCCAAATCAGGATTCAAAACCAATCCGTGCCCCAAAAATTCAGACGTTATATTCTCCACATTCAAAGAATACCCTTCTGCCCCGTCAAAGTAATTCTTCAAATTAAAAGTATAATTTCCCCCTTGAGCAATCCTAACGTCAGGCAAATCCTTGATAAAAACAAGGCTCAAATTACCTACTACAATAGTAACATTTGTAACATTAGTCTCTGGAATAATATTCTCAGTCTTGTTTACTAAGACAATTGTTCCATTGCCCGCACTTGTAACAGAAAGACTCTGCTGTTGCGAAGCTATCTCGCTGTCTCCATAAACAAGTTTTATAACAAAAGTATCATTCTCCGCAACAAGCCCGAAATCAGCAACATCAACCTGCAAAGACAATATATAATCTCCAAGAAATTCCTGCCCAAACCCGCTCTCGCTTATGAAATAATCAGTAGATACCACAGCGACTCCATCTTTCTCCTTCAAAGAAACTGAATTGTCCGCAATTGCACTCCCTTCAATATTTACGCTCCCATCCACAACTTCGGCTTTTTGCCCGTCTTCTAAATTATAACTAAAATCCTTGTCCTTAGAGACACTCCCCTCAACAAGAAATTCATTCTCTCCTATTGCCTGTCCTGTAACTCCGGAATCTCCTCCAGTATTCCCACTTTCCGAACCGCCTGAACTCTCTGAATTTCCTCCCGCATTAGAGCTTTCTGAATTCCCTGCTCCTTCAGAATTTCCAGGGCTTAAACTCTCGCTTGATGAGCTAGATTCAGTTGTTGTTTCAGTTGTAGTTGTTTCAGTGGTTGTCTCTCCACCAGTCTCCGCTGTTGTTTCAGTTGTTCCTTCGGAAGTTGTTCCGGTTTCAGTTTCAGTATCTGCAGTCTCGGATGTCGTTTCAGTTTCAGTTCCTGTCTCTCCAGTCTCAGAAGTTGTTTCCTCTGTCTTATTCTTATCCTCTTTATCCTTTTCTTCAGAACTTCCCTTATTTTTAACCAAAAGCTGAAAATCAATTGTAGGATAACTTACCTTTGTTCCCTTGACTCCATATCCGGAGCCACTCCCTAACAAAGCAGAATCCTCAGCATAAAATCCCCCGTCAGAAAGCTCATCATGAACAATATCGCTCAAAACATATTCCCTCGTCTGATTACCCAAAGAAATTAAAACTTTGGAATCAGCAGGAACCAACTCTCCCTCCTTCAAGTTAAATTTGATAGTTCCATCCAAAGGCTCTCCTAATTTATACAAAAGCTTTGTTTCCAAAGAAACTCTGCCTGTAGGAGAAACATCAACAGGCTGCAATAGATAATACATTGCTCCAATAACTCCGGCAATAACAAGAATTAAAACCAAAAAGTTAAAAGCAGATATTTTATTTTCCCCAGAAAATGATTTCCCAACATATCTTGTAACAACTTTTCCATCAACTCTTTTATTTTCATATAAATAAGGCCCGTAAGTCTTTCCATCCCTATGAGTATATTTCTTATGCACCACTTTTTAATAACCTCTTAAAAAACCCATTATCAGGGTTGCCAAAGAGAGTAAAATAGACTATATAAGTATTTCTCCCACACAAAAACAAATCAAAAAGTTTTTTGCGTTTCTTGTTTGAAACTCATCAAAGTCTAATAGACTTTGACTGCCATCAAGAATCAATTGTCAACATCGTCAAAAATCTTATCAAGATTTTAGATTTTTGAGCGCATCCAAGAATGCGAATTCAGAGCATTCTTGGTGTCTTGAGGTTTGGATGCAGAAAAACCCCAAGGGTTTCTTCTGAACAGAGAATCTTTCAGATTCTCTTGTGCTCAAGAATTTTTGATTCTTGACATGCTCAAAGTTGCATTCTGCATCAACAACTTTGACATCAAGAAAACCATTCTCCTACACTCTTCCTACTCAAAGCCTCAAACCTTTCATGCATTACTTCAACATTCCTGTCGCAGACATAATCATGATGCCTGAAACCCCCTCCAAAACTCTTAGGAATATGCATCAGCTCATGAATTATAACCTTGTCCTGCTCCTTTCTTGGCATTTTCTCAAATATCTCCAAGAATTCAATAGCATAAAATGCATCCTTCCCCATTGCTTTTTGCATCATTTTTCCCAAAGCGTGGCACCTCGCAATCGTCCTTCTCGTACTGCTTCCGTAGCTTCTCAAGCAACGAACTCTATTTACATCAATATGATCCATCTCCAAAGCTTTCACAATATCCATCATTCTCTTCTGCAAATCAGGAGCCTCTTCATATTTCATAATTTTTCTTCCTCTTCATAAAATTATGGAGCTCAAAACTTTGAACTTTTTTAAAGTTTGAAGTAAAAGAAATCTTCACTTTCGCATTAATTTCCTGTTTTTGTTGTATAAAACTTGCGGTTAAGTTGCGGTTTTCAAATCTTTCACAGAACATCAAATACCTTATCCCCTCCGGAATCCTTTTTTAGCTCTATCCTCACAGCAGGAACTCCCAATCTTTTAGAAAGCATAGCAATCAGTTCGTCATAGGAATCTTCTTCCTCAATCTTGGAAAGCATGTAAACTAAATATCTGTTATTTCCAAAATATTCTATGCTTTGCCTTGAACTCCCATATTTGACTTTTACACTAATTATCATCTTCCTCAAAAAAATGTTTAGTTTTTAATTATTGCCTACTACTATAAAG
>CAYNKB010000078.1:0-2770 GCA_964397725.1 Candidatus Woesearchaeota archaeon
TAGAGGTCAGGCTGGGGGAGGAGCAGATTAAGCATGATTTCGATTTAAAACAAGGCCAGAACTTCTACATCATTGTTAAAAAACCACGTGGCTCCGAGCAATTTGTAGCTTCTTCAGCCGACGCTGCTGTGCAAAATAGTGAGGACGAAGATGAGTAATAAGAAAGGAATAAGCGAGATAATTTCATATGTGCTCTTAATAGTTATAGCCGTAGGATTGTCGGTTTTGGTTTTTTCCTTCCTAAAATTATACATTCCAAAATTTCAAACCCCTGAATGCCCAAAGGATATAAGTTTAATAGTAAGCGAAGTTGCCTGCAATCTATACCCAGACGCAACTAAAAACGCTCTAAATTTAACTCTCGTAAATAAAGGATTGTTTAACGTTACCGGGAAATATATAAGATTTGGTGCGGAACAAAGAGAAGTACTTTCTCTAGTAAATAAGGTTGTTAAGCTTCGATATCCTCTTGCTCCCGGAGAGACAATAAAATTGAATTATTTTCTTTTGCCTGAACATTTAAATTGGAAAGATTCTCTGGCTTCAAAACATACCTTAGAAATTGAGCCAGCAGTTGAAAATGAGAAAGGGGAGCTGGCTCTTTGTGACAATGCAGTGATAACTCAAAAAATAACTTGCGAATAAACATAATTAAACTACAATAATCTATATATAACTCGTCTTAGTCGGGTTTTTATGAAGTTTGTTCATTTATCAGATTGCCATTTAGGAGGGTGGAGACAGCCGGAATTAGAGTATTTAAATCTAAAAAGTTTTCAGATTGTAATAGACACATGCATCAGGGAAAAAGTTGATTTTGTTTTGATTGCAGGGGATTTGTTCGATTCGGCTTATCCAAATATAGACACTCTAAAAAACACTTTTAAAGAATTTAGAAGATTAAAAGACGAAGCAATACCTGTTTTTTTAATTGCAGGAAGCCATGATTATTCCGTTTCAGGCAAGACATTTTTGGATGTTCTGGAAAACGCAGGCCTTTGCAAAAATGTTTCAATATTTGAGGAAAAAGCCGGAAAGATTATTCTTCAGCCGACCCTTCATGAGAATGTAGCTATTTATGGCTACCCTGGAAAGAAGTCAGGTATGGAAGTTGACGAGATAGAAAGAGCGGTTATACAGGATTCTCCGGGCATGTTTAAAATATTGATGCTGCATACAGCAATTAAGGACGCAGTGCCAAGGCTTCCGATAAAATCAGTTGATGAAAGCAAGCTTCCAAAGGTAGATTATTTGGCTTTGGGGCATCTGCATATAAAATACAGCAAAGAAGGAAGAGTGTATTCCGGACCGACTTTTCCAAATAATCTCTCGGAATTGGAGGAGCTTCAGGGAGGTTCTTTTTACATCTTTAATAACGGAGTCATAAGGCGGGAGGAGATAAAAATAAAAGAATTAGTAGTCTTAAACTTGAAAATTAAAAATGCTTTGCACGCCACAGAGGACATTTTGTCAAATCTTGAGAAATTCAATTTAAGAGATAAAATAGTCATAGTGAAATTATCCGGCATTATTGAACAGGGTAAAACTTCAGACATAGATTTTAAGAAAATAGAATCTTATGTTCTTAAGGAGAAAGCCTATTCTTTTCTTAAAAGCACAACAAAGCTCCATATTCCTCAGTCAGAAGTCAGAATAAATTTGTCAGAAAATGAGGATATAGAATCTCAAATAATAAAGAGATTTGAAGAGTCAAATCCAAGCAAATTCAATGGATTCATTCCTTCCCTTTTAAGAGGCCTGCAGATAGAAAAGCTGGAGGATGAAAAATCTATTGTTTTTGAAGACAGGGTTTTATCGGAGGTAAAGAAAATACTTTTGCAATGAAATTAAAAAGGCTGGCGATGAAGAATATACGTTCATATAAAGATCAGGAAATTTTATTTCCTGATGGTTCTTTGCTTTTGGCAGGAGATATAGGCTCTGGAAAAACTTCTTTGCTGATGGCAATAGAATATTCTTTATTTGGCCTGCAGCCCGGGCAGCGCGGCTCCGCACTTTTAAGAAATGACTCGGATGAAGGAGAAGTTGCCTTGGAGTTGGAATCTGGCGGGAAATCAGTGCTTATAGAAAGAAAGTTAAAAAGAAGTTCCAAGGGAGTAAGCAACGAATATGCTTCCATAACAATTGACGGAGACAAAACAGAGTCTTCTGTAACAGAGATTAAGACAAAAATACTAGACTTGCTCGGCTACCCTTCAGATTTTATAAAGAAGAATAATCTCCTCTACAAGTATACTGTTTATACCCCGCAGGAGCAGATGAAGCAGATAGTTTTGGAAGATTCAGAAACAAGGATTAATGTTATTCGTCATATTTTCGGAATGGACAAGTATAAGAGAATTAGGGAAAATTTGCAGATAGTTTTAAATTGGATAAAAGAAGACTCTAAAGTTTTGCAGGGGGAAATAAAGAACTTAGAAGAGGATAAAGTGAAGCTTCAGTCTACAAAATCTTTTATAGTTCTTCTTCAGGAAAAAATAAACGAGAAAGTCTCAATTTTAGAAAGCAAAGTTAAAATTAGAAAAGGCATTGAATCTGAATTTTTGGAAATGGAGTCAAAAATAAAAGAAAAGGATAATTTAGAAAAGGAAGTGGAGAAAACAAATATTTTGATTGCAACAAAGAGGGAAAATTCTCTAAATCTGGAAAAGGAATATCAGGAGCTTGCGAGAAGCTTGTCAGAAATAGGAGAAGAGTTTAATCAGGAAAAGCATAATGCAATTGTTAAAAGATTGTCAGAAGTTAATAC
>CAYNKB010000079.1:0-2766 GCA_964397725.1 Candidatus Woesearchaeota archaeon
CTTAATGGGAACATGGTTGACTTGCTCCTTTTCGGTGGTGTTAAAGCAGGAAAGGCATAAATAGAATGGATATTTAAGGGTTATTAATGGATTTTGTTTTTGAAATAACGGATAAAACCGGCAGGAAGATACATTTAACAAAGGAAAGATGGACTCACATAAAGAAACATTCTCATATGGATGAGAATATGATGGAGGAATTAAAAAAGATCTTAAAAGAGGGTTCTATCATCAGGTATAGTGAAGATAATGAGAATGTTTTATTTTATTATAGGGAATTTAAGAAAATGCCTTCTGAAGAAAGGTATCTTTTTGTTTCAGTTAAATATTTAAATAACGAAGGGTTCGTAGTAACATCATTTTTTACTAATAAGATTACAGGACTAAAATGGATGAAGAAATGAGTATTTATTATGATGAAGAAGGAGATTATTTAGAGATAGCTAGCGGAGATATTAGCAATTGTTACTTTGATAATATTGGAGAAGGAGTTTTTAGGATTGTGGAAAAGAAAACTAATAAGATTAAAGGTGTAGCAATACATAATTTTAAAATGCGCACAAAGAATTTGGAAGAGATTAAATTGTATCTTCCTTTTAAATTTGAAATTAATTCTAATTAAGTATTTAAACGGCGAGGGGTTTGTTACTACGGCTTTCTTTACGAGGAAGATAGCTAGAAGACTATGAAGCAGAATTTAGAAATATATTATGATAGGGAAGCAGACATCTTAGAAATCAAGAAGTCTTTGCTTTCTGTTTAGACTTCTGGATGTCCAAGATTGCATTTTGCATCAGCAATCTTGGCATAACTATAGGCAAGCCGTCTTCATGTGTTTTTGATGAAGTCGATGAAGGAATATTTGAAGCGCATGACATGGAAAATAATGAGCTTAAGGGCTATAAAATTTTTGATGTCAAGGAACTTGACAGCAAACTACGCTTTTCAGGGTTTGGTTGTTCCTTGAGCACAAGAGAATCTGAAAGATTCTCTGTTCAGAAGAAACCCTTTGGGTTTTTCTGCATCCAAAAGTCCAAAACAAAATGCAAGGACTTTTTGATTTTTTGAAAAGGGGAGGGATGAAAAATATAAAGATTCCTCTTCCGGCAAAGGTTAATATCTCTATTTAGGGCAGGAAAGGCATAAATAGACTGGGTATTTAAGGGTTATTATGTTTGAAGAGGAAGAATTCTCAGGAAATATTGAATCAGCAGGCGTGAATTCTGAGGTTAAAGATAATGAGAAGGGGAAAGTAAATCAGGAGCAGATTCACGGGCTTCTTTTTGGGGACAAGTTAAGTTGGCAGGCGATTATTTATGACTTGATAAATACGGAGCAGTTGAATCCTTGGGATATAGACATCTCTTTGCTGAGCAATAAGTTTCTTGAGAAAGTCAGGGAGCTGGAGGAAGCTAACTTTTTTGTTTCATCTAAGGTTTTATTTGCAGCAGCTTTGCTTTTAAGGATAAAGTCAGAAGTTTTATTGAATTATCATCTGCCTAGCTTGGATGACATCTTATTTGGCAAGAAGGAAGAGAAACATGTCATTCAGGAAAGGCTGGAATTGGATGAGGATGTTCCAGATTTGGTTCCGAGAACTCCCTTGCCGAGGTTCAGGAAGGTTACATTGCAGGAATTAATGGAGTCTTTGGGGAAGGCGATTCAAACTGAAAATAGAAGGATAAAGAGAGTTGTTGTCCAGAAGCAGTATGAGATGGAAACTCAAGTTGCGATGCCTAAGAGAAGGATAAATATAAGGGATGAAATCAGGGGAGTGTATGCGAAATTGAGAGAGTTGTTTTCAAAGAGAGAGACAAGGATTTCATTTTCAGAATTGGCTGGAAAGGATAAGGAGGAGAGAGTTGCTACTTTTGTTCCTTTATTGCATTTGGAAAATCAGAAAAAAGTTTTTATGGAGCAGGAGGGGCACTTTGAGGAAATTTGGATTTTACTGCAGCATTTGTATGAGAAGCAAAATTCAAAGATTTTAGAGGAAATGAGGAAAGAAGTTGAGGAAGCCATGAAAAATGATTTTGAGAATTTAGACAGCGAGGAAAAGAGAAGAGCCGAAAAGCTTGAGGAAGAATTTGAAAATCCAATCGGGGATTTGATGGAAGAGGAAGAGTAATTATTTGTCGCATTTGTAAATGGGAGATATATTTAATCAAGATTATTTTAAAGTAGTAACAATAAAAAGACTTATAAATACATAATATCGATTGTTCTTATGGACGAAAAACTAAGACTAGATGTTAGAATGTATAAACCTAGATTTGAGATAGGTCAAACCGTCTTTCTCCCTAGCAGAAATGGTGCTGAAGCTACACAAATAACAGGATATTTATCTCTTGTAAGGAAAGCTGAAAACGGCGAGCTAGTTTCAGGAGTTAAACTATATCAAGTCAATCCATTTGGTCGTGAACGAATTGGAAGTGATGTAGTTTCAAGTGATGAACTTACCGGAAGAAATTTCTATACTGATAAAGCAAAAGCTCAAACCGCTTCAAGATTTTTAGAAGTTTTCCTTGATGATGAATTATGGAGATTAGCGATAGGTGACAGAGAGGTAGAAGATGAGGATTCTCCATATAGCTTAAGCAATTGTAATCTCGGGATTTGCTGTGCTAATATTTCAGAAGCAAGAGATATACTTTATTTATGTAGAGAACAAAAGGGCTTATTGGTTCATGACCGAGATGAAATGTGCGGTCTGATATTTGATGAACATGATTTTCAATATGGTGCAGGAAGCCCGATTGCCCAGAT
>CAYNKB010000080.1:0-1862 GCA_964397725.1 Candidatus Woesearchaeota archaeon
ATAATATCCAGACGGCTGTTACAATTATTAGGGACAAAATTATTATAAGCCCAAATATTATTTTTATTGTATCTAATTTTATTATATAACTTGATATTATTGTAAACAATGCTGATAATATTATTCCAGAAATAAGAATTGTTATATCCTTTGAATTAAGCATATTTTCAACTTAATCCAACATTTAATAAAGATTTATATACTAATTTTTTGGCAGTTTGTTATGGAAATGAATGACAGCGAGAGGGAGAAAGTTGCAAAGGAGAATTTACTTAGAGAGAGCTTGGAAATAAAGGGAAAAAAGATAGAGGGATATAATTTTGATGAAGGAGTTGATTGGAATGGAATTGTGGAGAGTTTTGGAGGAATGGGATTTCAGGCGAGCAATTTTTCTGAAGCTATGAGGATAACGAATAAAATGATTGAAGACAAAGTTTTTATATTTTTAGGATATACGAGCAACATGGTAAGCTCGGGGAATAGAGATATTATAAGGTATCTTGTGAAAAACAAGATGGTTGATGTTCTTGTAACTACCGCTGGAGGAATTGAAGAGGATATAATAAAATGCCTGGGGGATTTTGTTCTTGGAGATTTTAGAGCTGATGGAAAAGAACTTAGAGACATTGGGGTTAATAGAATTGGAAATATTTTTGTGCCTAACTCAAGATATGTGAAGTTTGAGGAGTTTATACAGCCTATATTGAAAGAATTATATGAAATGCAGAAGAAAGGCGAAAGAATAAGCGCTTTGGATTTGATTTGGAAATTAGGAGAAAAGATTGGAGATGAGAAGAGCATTTATTATTGGGCTTGGAAAAACAAGATTAAAGTTTACTGCCCGTGCATTACAGACGGAGCGATAGGAGATAATATTTATTTTTTTAACTTTAAGAATAAGGATTTTGCTATTGATATTGTTAGAGATGTTAAGTGGTTTAATGATACGACGATAGGCTTGGAAAAGTCCGGAGTTTTAATTTTGGGAAGTGGGATTGTGAAGCATTCAATTTTAAATGCAAATATGCTGAGGAATGGAGCAGACTATGGAATTTACATTAATACGTCGGAAGAGTATGATGGAAGCGACTCCGGAGCATTGCCGGAAGAGGCAATTTCTTGGGGAAAATTGAAGAAAGACTGCGAAAGCGTAAAAGTTTTCGGTGATGCGACAATTTTATTTCCTTTTTTAGTGGCAAAAACCTTCGCGAAATAGAAAAATATGATTATCTTATAGTATAGTCAAATATTTAAATAAGGGTTTTCTTGTTTTTTGATGAGGTTTAATAAAATGAAAGGAGGTATTTACTATGGTTCTTGATTTTGCAAAAGAGGCTCTGCAGAATGTCGCCACTCACAGCATTAACTTTGATGAACTAAGGGCTGGAAAGGCCAACATAAAAGTTTTCGGTGCTGGTGGAATGGGATGTAATGCTGTTACTTGGCTCTTTAATAAGGGTATAAACGGCGCTACGATTTACGGATGCAATACAGATGCTTTGCACTTGAGTATAACTAAGGCTGATGAGAAAGTTCTTATTGGAAAAGAGTTAACAAGAGGGCTTGGAGCTGGAGGAAGACCGCAAGTTGGAAGAGAAGCTGCTAAAGAATCTTTATCTGAACTTAAGAAAGCTACAAGCGGTGCCGATATGGTGTTTGTACTTTCTGGCATGGGTGGAGGAACTGGAAGCGGTGCCGCTCCGGTAATTGCTCAGTTAGCTAAAGAGTCTGGAGCAATTGTTATAGCAGTTGTTACAATGCCATTTGAGTGTGAAAAGGCGCGACAGGATAAGGCAGAGTTTGCTTTACAGGAGTTGACGGAAGTGGCTGATACTTGCATCATAATCGATAACAATCGATTG
>CAYNKB010000080.1:1872-2765 GCA_964397725.1 Candidatus Woesearchaeota archaeon
CAATGATTAAAGGAATAGTGGAAACTATCACCTTGCCTTCATTAATTAACTTAGACTATGCGGACGTTGCATCTATTATGAAAGGCGGTGACGTTGCAGTTATCGGTGTTGGAGAGTCAGATTCAAGCGATAGAGCTGATCAGGCTGTTCGACAGGCTTTGACACATCCTCTTCTTGACGTAGATTATAAGGGCGCAACTGGAGCTTTAATTCACATTACTTGCGGTCCGGACTTTAAGCTGGATGAATTTGCAGGTGTTGGAGAGTTAGTTACGGAAAATATAAGCCCAGACGCACAGGTTATTATCGGTGCTAGAATAAATAAAGACTTTGCCAATAAGGTAAGAGTTATTACTATAATGACTGGAGTTCAGTCACCTTACATAATGGGCAGACATTCAACAAGAGAGGAGACAAGTCATTCACATTCCGAAATGTCAGATCTCGGTATAGAGGTCTTTAAGTAATTTATTTTTTAGAATTCTTTTTTTCTTTTATTTTTTATTTCCTTAGTAGAACACAGCCAGCCAAATTGTCTCTTCTTTTTCCGAAGTTCTTTCCACTCTATGCTTTACATGAGCTGGAATATTCAGATAATCTCCTTTTTTTAACGTTATTAGATTATGCCAAGATTGCTGATGCGGAGATGCAATCTTGGACACAAGAGAATTGCTTGCTATTGCAATTCTCTGTTCAGGAAAACATAAATGATTTTCCTGCATCCAAAAGTCCGAAGATTTATCAAGGACTTTTTGATTTTCAACTAGTAAATCTGCTTCTCCTTTAATTAGCAATACGAACTCATTCTGTTTTTGATCATACCATTTTCCTTTTGGGGTTGCATGTCCTTTGGATATTATTCTTTCTATGTTGCAATTTTTTGTTTTTATTAA
>CAYNKB010000081.1:0-2683 GCA_964397725.1 Candidatus Woesearchaeota archaeon
GCTTCCAAGTCCTGAAAAAGTAATTGAGAAAATGGGAGAGGTTGATGCTCAATATAAATTTGATGGATTTCGTGTGCAACTGCACAAGGATGGAGAGAATATAAGAATATTTTCCAGAAATCTTGAGGAAATGACGCATATGTTCCCCGAGCTTATACAAGCAACTTTGACCCAGGTTAAGGCTAAAACAATAATATTGGATGGTGAAGCATTGGCATATAATCCGCAGTCAGAAGAATTTTTGCCCTTCCAGGAAACTACCAAAAGAAGACGAAAACACGGCATAGAAGAAATGGCTGTAAAACTTCCTTTAAAAGCGTTTATCTTTGACATTTTATATAAAGATGGAGAGTCTCTAATAGATAAACCCCTTTCCCAGAGAATGGAAATACTTTCTAAAACAATTGAAGAGGATGGAGTTTTAATTAAAAGCAAAAACCAAGTCATTAGCGATCCAAAACCTTTATCCATTATGCTTGAAGACGCCATATCAAAAGGGCTTGAGGGAGTTGTTGTTAAAAAACTGGAAAGTCCATATGAAGCAGGAGCTAGAAATTTTAACTGGGTCAAGCTTAAAAGACACTCCAGTGGAGAATTAAACGACACGATAGATTGCGTAATCTTAGGATACATTACGGGAAGGGGAAAAAGAATTGCATTCGGAGCAGGAGCTTTGCTTGTTGGCTTATATGATAAAAAAAGCGATGAATTTGTAACTGTTAGTAAAATCGGAACAGGGCTAACAGACCAGGAGTGGAGAGAAGTACATAAAAGAGCAGATAGGATAAGGGTAGATAATAAACCGGCAAGAGTAAATTCTTTGATTATGCCCTCTGTTTGGATAAAACCTGAAATTGTCATTGAAGTTTTAGCTGATGAAATAACCAGAAGCCCAATTCATACAGCAGGTAAAACAGATACAGAACCGGGATATGCCTTAAGATTTCCAAGACTAGTTTCTTTTAGGAGTTCTGATAAGAAAGCAGAGGATGCAACAAGCGTTGACGAGCTTATTGAGATGTATAATTTACAAGGAAGGAAATAATCTTAGAGAGGTTTGTTTATGTTAAAATCCAACTATGGAATACGTTTGTGATCTTCATCTTCACTCCAAATATTCAAGAGCAGTAAGTAAGGATATGAATCTTGTAACAATGGCTTTCTGGGCAACAAAAAAGGGTTTAAATCTTCTTTCAACAGGGGACTGGACTCATCCAATGTGGATTAGGGAAATAAAACAAAATTTGGAAGAAGCAGAAGAGGGCTTGTTTAGGTTAAAGACAGATAAATCCTCTTCGATGCGCTTTTTACTCTCTGTTGAAATTTCAAGCATTTATTCTCAAGGGGGAAAAGTAAGAAGAATTCACAATTTAATTTTTTCACCTTCAATTGAAACTTGTGAGAAAATAAACTCTGCACTTATTAAAAGAGGGTGTAATCTAAGCTCGGACGGAAGACCAATTATTGGTCTTTCTGCGATTGCTTTAGCAGAGCTTGTTTTTTCAATAGATAAAAATGCTCTGATTATTCCATGTCACATCTGGACTCCCTGGTTTTCCATGTACGGCTCAAATTCCGGATTTGACACCGTTGCGGAATGTTTTGGAGAATTTGCCAAACAAATCTATGGAATAGAAACAGGTCTTTCATCCGATCCATATATGAACTGGCAGATAAAGGATTTAGAGAAAAGATCAATCCTTTCTTTTTCAGATGCTCATTCTCCCGCAAAAATGGGAAGGGAAGCAACTGTTTTTATGACTAAAGAAGGTATTACGAAAAAAATTACTTTTAAGGATATTACTCAAGCCATACAGAAAGATCCAAAAGCCAAGTTCAAGATCGGTTATACGATTGAATTTTATCCTGAAGAGGGTAAGTATCATTATACGGGACACAGAAACTGTAACTATTTCCAGGTTCCTGATGTAACAAGAAAAGTTGGAAGAATATGTCCGGTTTGCAAAAGGCTACTAACAGTTGGGGTAATGCACAGAGTTGAAGATTTGGCAGTAAACGGATTTACAAAAGAAGTTTCTAGATTAAACAAAGGTGGCGTTAAATGGATATTAGATCCAGCTAAAATTCATCCCCCTTTTGTAAAACTGGTTCCCTTAAATGAGATAATTGCAGAAAGTTTAAAATCCACTGTTTCTTCACAAAGAGTTAAAGATTTATTTGACAAGCTTTGTTTAACTTTCGGATCAGAAATTAATGTTTTATTAAAAGTTCCTTTAGAAGATATTGCAAGTCAAGCCGGAGAAAGAGTTGCAGAAGGGGTGGGAAAGGTAAGAAGAGGAGATATTGTTATTCATCCAGGATACGACGGTTTATACGGAATCGTTAAAATTTGGAATGATGAACCAGACAAAAAAGAGCAAAATAATATAAGCTCACAAATTGGGATTGACTTTTAAGTAAGGCTACGATAATGTTTAATTAGGTTAAAATGAAAGGAGGTGAAATTGATGGACGCACAAACAAAACAATGGACAAAAGCTCTCGATGACTCCTATGCCAAACTTCCAGTTCTGCCTAAAGGAGCAACAGATTTTATAGTAAATATCGCTCCATGGCTTTCTTTAATCTTTGGAGTACTTTCAATATTAGTCGGTGTCTCTGCTTTCGGCTTTTTAGCGGTCCTTTCACCGTTTGCAGCAGTTGCAGGAGCAGGCGCATATGC
>CAYNKB010000082.1:0-2672 GCA_964397725.1 Candidatus Woesearchaeota archaeon
ATAATTGCCGGAGCTGCGAGGGCAATCCGCTTTAAAATGAAAAACTTCCGCGCAACCGAAAACGAAGTCATCCAGCACATCACAGATTCAATGGATGAAATTCTGGAAAAGATTGACGAAGAACTTTAAGTTAAATTGCTCCGAATCCAAAATTAGCAAATACATCAAAGATAAAGCCAAGAAAACCCTGATATATTAATTCTCTCCAGCTTGCAGACTTTTCCATGTATAAACTACCAATTTGCTCCTTTAATATTTTCCTATAGGAAAAGCTTTATAAGACAAATTATTTCTATTATTCTATGCGGGGGTTCCGGAGTGGTCAAACGGGCAGGACTTAAGATGTCGGTTCTTCATTAGAAGAGCTTAAGTTCAGGAGAAATCCTGTGTGCTTAGTGCCTTCGTAGGTTCGAATCCTACTCCCCGCATTCTCAATCTTTAGATTGAGTCGTAGGATTCTAAGTGCCGTGCGGCAAGGTTAGAATCACTCAAACTTCGTAAAGTTTGAGGATCCGAGAACTTTGTTCTCGTGAGCTACTCCCCGCATTCATGTTCGTAGAACATGCAATCCAGAGGATTCGAAAGGTTCGAATACCTGAACACGCAAGTGTTTGGGTTACCGCGGAACGAAGTTCTGCGAGTACATACTCCCCGCATCTTTCCACAAAGATTTAAAAACAGAATATTTCCTTATTTAATATGAATAATCAATTTGGAGAAGCCCGTACAGGATTGACTCAAGTGGATAGCCCAAACTTTCCAAAGAAAAGAACTGGAACCTATCTAATTCCATTGGAGAATCTTGCAGATGTAAAAATTGAAATTGAGGCCTCTGGAAAATTCGGAGAAATTGGAGAAGGATATATAGGTCAGCATGAAATAGGATTAAACGATTTGGATTACGGTTCAGCAATCAAAATACCATTTGTCACGGACTATAGAACAGCAGTAGACGGGAGAGGCGAATCTTTAAGCACAGGTTATTTCTTCCATAAAGAAAGCGTTCCTCTAAATATATTCCTTCTTGTTAGAAATCCTTGGGCATTTTGGAAAAGAAATGATTTTCATTCTGTAGTCGCATATTCCAGAAGCCCAGACAAAAGAGTTTTGCCAGCATCCGTTAGAGATTTGGACGAAATATTACAATCACGTTCAGCTTAATTATAGTTAGAATATACATCTGTCCTACTCCCCGCATTCCCAAACGCTTTTAAACCCAGTATTATGTGAATTATAATGGTAGAATTTGCAAGGCACTACATATCGGGAGAATTGAAAAGGGAGTATCGCGGAAATCTAAATATATATCTTGGACTCTCCAAAAAAATAAACGGATCAATAACTAATAGCATAGGCACAAGGATGACAAAAGAAAATGAATGCCTGGGAGTTCCCGAAAACTTTGAAGTTATTGCCAGATATGATGGAGCTAATATAGTGTTATTGGAAAGATTGGAGCAATCAAGAAAACAATTTCCTGCAACACCGCAAGGTATTCAAGAACTAGTTTCCGAAGCCGCAAAAGTGTTTTTAACAAATCCATCTTCAACAACTCATTTCCAGAGCGATAACAGCACTTTTAACAAGTCTATGGAATAGTCTTTGTAATTGAAAGAAGTTATTAATCTAAATTCCATTTAGCACATAAATTCTTATAAACTCCCAAACTACAAAATATTATGAATAAAACGAACTTATTGCTCATAGCTATACTTGCTTTGTCTCTATTCTCAATATCTTCAGCCTCTGCATCCTTGGATCCTCAAGTTGCCTGTGAAGACGCAGATTTAGTAATTCCAGTAAATCTAAATGTTGTTGGTGTTGACTGCCACAATTCAAATAAAACCCTTGACTCCATAGCAATCCAAGTTCCAAGTTCTGGAGAATACACAATAAAAGGAATCGTTGAACGCGGAAAACTTGGGCAAAAGCAAAAGAATGAAGCATTTTTCCTTGAAATTCTTGGAAGCAAAGGGCCTACAGCCGAAGATGACGCAGGCGAAGACGCAATAACTTCGCGTCTTGATTTCCTTGGCATATTTAATCTCCCATCAGGCTCCGTAAATGTTGAAATGAAAACCTCATCTATCTGCCCTCCAGACACAGACGCAAATTCAGTTGATTTGACATATATCTGCCTTTACAAAGAAAACAATGAAACACCTGACTCCTTATTCCTTAATATAATAAGCCCAAGAGAAAGGACTTACGATGATAAGGATATTACAATAGAATTAGACAGCAACGGAAACCTCTCATTTTCATTTAATGACGGAAAGACAAACGAAACCTACACTTCAGAAATAGAAAAAAGACTATCCGAAGGAAGGCACACGCTTACAGCCTTTGCAGTCAGAGGTTCTGAATCAATAACAAAGTCTGTAGACTTCAAGATAGATTTGGATGATGATAATGGAAGAAGCAGAAGCGGTTCAAGGATTTCAACTCGCTTACAGCCTTATCAATACAATTCAAATTTAGAAGTCGCACCGCAGATAGAACTGCCAATTATCAATGCGCAATCCCCTGTAAAAGAATCAAGGTTATCTCCTTGGATAATAATTCTCATAGTTCTTTTGGCAATTTTGGTAATTCTGATTATAGCTTTGTCAGCAAGATAAGCAAGATTTATATCGCCGCAATACTTTTTTTTCTTGAATGAACATAATATT
>CAYNKB010000083.1:0-2670 GCA_964397725.1 Candidatus Woesearchaeota archaeon
TTGCCTTCTCCAAAAATAACAGCAACGATAGCCACAATTATAACTATAACAATTATAATATTCGCAGTTATACTTGAGCCGTCAGAAGTATAATACAAATCCCACAAATAATCCCATCCACCTGTAAGTATCAAAACAGTAATTATTACAACAATTCCGGCAACAATTCCTATCCCTCCCTGAATCCACTTATTGAGCTTAAAATCCCCGGGCTGAAATGTCATGCCATAAAGAAGCATAAAGACTAATAAAACAACCAACCCTATCGCAAGAATAGGAATCAAATTAATTATAATTCCCGTAGCGGAGGCAAAAGCAATAACTAACAATCCTACAACTAAACCTACAATTGCATCAATCTGTTTCTTCCCATCTCCCAAAATCTTTGTCTTTTGAAGTATAGCAAAAACTAAAGTAAACACGAGAAGAAAAGGCAACAACACCTCGACAACCAAAGGACTTGATAAAATAGTCTGCACCATAATGTTAATTGAAGTCTTATATATTTAAAAGTTGCTATGCAACTTTTAAGCCACAAAATCTTTTAGATTTTGATGTTTAAACTTTATCTAAATGTTAAACCTGTCTCATAAGTTGACACCCCAAAAGCACCATCATTAATAAAATTTCATTTTAAATTTTAATCATATTTTCTATTATGAAAGGCGATAATCTACAAAATACTATAAACCATCAGTAAACTACCCTCTTCTCCTTAAATCAATTCTTCAGAATCTTCTCCAGTTCCAGCAAAAGCCATCGGCTCCTCATGCATAGGCAAAGAACCCTTGTTGACGATTAATATATCTCCAACGCTTTTCACAAATTGATGAGGAATAACAACCCCTCTAGCCCCTCCAAACATGCTTAAAAAACTGCTTCCCACTCTTATCTTCCATCCATCTACTTTATTATCAACCAAATTTATTTCTTCTACCTGTCCGAAAAAATCCCCCTCTGAAGTATAAACATCCTTCCCCATTACCTCGCTCACTTTCTTTATTCTCAACATAACAAAAACTCTCAGATGTAGTATTTATACTTTATGCTTGGCTAATATGGATAATTGCACTGATTAAAACAGGATTTTTAGCATTTATCCCTTAGAGAATTACGTTAATTAAACTTATTTTATAACTTATCGAATTCTTTTTTCTTTCTTCCAAACTCTCGCGCCTTCCCCATAACCCTTTCCCTCGCCCTAGTCATATCCCTAATTCTCTTTTTCGCATTTTTGACAAAACTATTTAATTTTATTGAAGCATAAGAAACATCAGCAGGAATTACTTCCGACAAAGAGCTTGATCCTTTAATCACCCTATCGTAACTCTCACTAAAGCTGTCTATTTCATCATAATGAATATATGCCATTCTTCCGCCTTCCTCTCTGCACAAATTCCCCTCTGGAACAACAACAAGTTCAGAAAAAATATAAGGTCTAAAATTAGTTACTAATTTATCAGCAAAAAATTTATATCCTAATTCAGAAGCAGCCTCTAAAGTTGTATCATCAAAATAATGATTTGGAGGAACAAATAATTCTGGACTAACGCCGAATAATTTTTCTAATCTCTCTCTTCCAATCTTCATCCACTCTTTTTGTTTATCTTTGGAAAACTTTCTGCCAATCGGAAACGGCCCAGTCCATAAACAATGAAATTCATGATATGGGTCAACAAAATCATGTCTATTAGCGCATAAATGAGTCAAACCCTGCTGTCCTAAAACGCTCCCTTCTCTTTTAACAATCATTCCAACAAGATCTATAATTTCAGGATGTTCATCCCATTGTCCATGATCATAACTGCGCAAAGCAGGGCTTACTACTACTGGAATATTTTCTTCTAAAATCTGCCTAAACCTCGCTTCAACATCTCCTTTTACAAAATGGCTTTTCTTTAAGCCTTCCAAATGAATATCTACAGCAACCATAAAATTCCCCTATTTCCTCATTTTTAAACTCTTCTAAACTAAAGATTTATATAAATCTCAATACCATTAAAATAATGAATCCGAAAGAATTTCCACATATTCTTGGAGCAATAATTATTTACACTTTAATCGCATCATTGTTCTTCATGATTAGGGGGCAGTTTGATTTAATCGCCCTGGCTTTTTTGTCATGTGCAGTTATAATCACGCTGAACATTTTAGCAAAAAAAACCATGGCTCATCTTCTTGACGCAGACGTCGAGCATGAAACATGGCTTATGGAACGTTATGGTTTAAGAGGAAACTGGAAATTAAAAAAGCCAATTCCCGCTGGAATAATCTTTCCTCTATTTTTATCTGTATTTTCCATAGGCTTGTTTAAAGTGCCTGTATTCCTCACTTATGAAACCCGCGCTCTAAAACACAGAGCCGCAAAAAGGCACGGATTTTATTCTTTTACCGAAATAACTGACTGGCACAATGCACTTATCGGAGCCGCAGGAATCTTATCCCTCCTTATAATCTCATTTATAGCTTATTTCCTCCCAATCCCAAACATAGAATTCTTTGTAAAGCTTTCAATTTATTATGCCTTCTGGAACCTTGTCCCAATATCAAAACTTGACGGCACCCAAATCTTCTTCGGCTCAAGAATTCTTTGGTACACTTTGGCTATCATAACAGCCATCTTCACAGCCTTCGTTATTATAATTCCTTAAGTCAGCTACAGATTCTATA
>CAYNKB010000084.1:0-2656 GCA_964397725.1 Candidatus Woesearchaeota archaeon
CATGGAGATTCTCCTTATGGCGTGTTTGACAGAGTTGTAAATGACTTGGATGTAACTCCGACGAGCTTTAAGGCAACTGATTTGATTATTATAACAAATCCTGTCAAGACGGCGGATGGGATGCATTCAATAAGGAGAGTTATTCAAATCACAGAGGTTAGGAAGCACTGGCAGAAGGATCCTCAGGAGGAAGGAGGGTTTGTTGATTTGATGAGGTATAATGTTGAAAAAGATGAATTGGAGCCGACGGAAGAACTTATGAATGGGGATTCAGAGGTAATCAAGAGTATTGCGGGAAGGGTTAAGGGGTGGGCTGGAAATTGGGATGCTGTTTATGATAATATAATTTTAAGAGGGAAGATGAAGCAGGAAATTGTAGAAGCTTCGAGGAAGCTGAAGAATCCTGAATTAATGGAATCTAAATTTAATTCTGTATGCAATGCGGCATTTCACAGAATCAGCGATGAAATTACGCAGGAAAAAGGACTGCCTTTAAGCGATGACGTTTTTCCAAGATGGAAAGAATGGATGTATGAATATGCCAAGAAGTTTAGCTAGGGTTTGAGGCTTCGTAAATCCAACCCTTCCATGTATATCTACTTCCTTTTTTTCCTAAAGTGTATGCTTTTCCCCCTGTTTCTTTCATCATTTGTTCTCCTATTCTTTCAATCATTTCTTTTTGCCCTTCTTCCAATGGGAAATCTACTTCTATAATCATATTTCTTGTTTTATAAATTTTTTCTGCAAGGTCTTCTATTCTTTGATGATTTGATAAGCTTGCAACTGGGTAATATAATCTGCCGTTTGGTGTAAGATAGTTTCCAGCTTGTTCTAAAACAGTACGAATTATGTCTGTACCATCTTCTCCACCTGTAGGGATACATAGAGGATACCAATGCACTCCGTTTGTTGTCATTTTTCTTGCTATTCTTTCTGAAATCCCAGAAACATCAGCAATTATTACGTCTGCTTTTATTCCTTCGGGTATTGGTTCAAATAACTTTCCGTTATAGAGCGTAATTTTACTTTCTAAACCATTATTTTTAACATTTTGTTTTGCCAGTTCATATTGCTCTTTCACTATTTCAACAGAATATACGTGACTGCTTGGTTCCAGAGCTGCCCAGATGGCTAAAGGACCTAGTCCGGAGCCAATATCAAATACAACGTCTCCAGGATTAATTTTAACGGCCTTTGTGAATAATTTGGTTGTTTTATTTGGAGTAAATAGTTTGTCTGGAGCAGTTTGCAGGCGAATTGAATGTCTTACAAAATCATATTCAGTTATGGGCATTTATTTATTATTTTTCTGAGGTATAAATATATTTATGTGTTTAGGCCGATAGACTGCCAAGAGCTATAGAGGCAAGGACTGTCAAGGCGAGAATTGAGATTAGAGCTGTGGTAAGGTAAAGGAAAATTCCTCTTCTTAAGTTTTTAGATAATTCATATTTTTCTTTTAGAATATCACGGCCGGAATCTACTGTTACAAGAGCTCCAGTAAGGATAAATATTATTTCTATTATATAGATTCCAATTGAAACTTGGATAAAGTATGGAGGTATCATCTGAGAGACGTCAAAAAGGGAGACTATATTTGATAAATTGGAGAATCCTGCAGCTCCTGAATCTGCATGGACTTGGAGCGCTTGAAGCTTGTTAAGAATTATTGTTATCATTGAGGAAAGGCCGACTACTATTCCTGCTAATAGAGGGGCAAGGAAAACCATATTTGATTTCATATCTGAAATTATTTCTGCTAATAAATCACGAAGACGCTGATTTATTTTTTCTATGTTTTTTACATATTCAGATATTGACATTAATGAACGGGCTGCAACTTGAAGGCCTTTTTTTACAGATTCAACAAGAATTTTCATTGATGTTGAGATTAATGAGGATGGGTAGTATGTTATGGCTCCGCGTTTTTTGTCGAAAATTGCTCTTTCCAAAGACATTCCTGACTGTTGGATATTTTGATTTACTAATGCGAAGAAGTTGGAAGTTGTTTGTCCTTGCGTGGATTCTGCTACACGTCCGAAGGCAATTTCTGCAGGAATTCCATCGCCAAGACGATTTCCCAACTGGAATAAAGAGTTTGTGAATTCTGCTTCAAGCTTTTTTGTGTCTTCTCTTGATTTTATCAAAGGCTTTGTCTTTCCAGAATATGCAATTGAGAATAGCAGAGCGATAGCTAATGGGATGAACAGGCTTAGGAGGACTGCTAGGGGGCCGAATGGACCGAATGTTCTTCCTCCTATAATTTTGAAATCAAAGAGATTTACATCGGAAAGAAAAGGGAGGCCAAGATTACCAAATGTGAAATCACTAGGTATGCCAAGAGCGTCGGTAAGGAATCCTATTTGGAATATAAATGGCAGAAGACCGATGATTAGAAGAGGGAGCGCTATGAAAAGAGCCAAAGCCCAGGGAGCTTTTGATTTAAACTTTTCATAATTAGGATTCAATTCCAAGATTGAAGATTCTCCGTATCCTCCAGGACGCTTTAGAAGAACTTGGGAAACCATGTAAAACACAAAGAAGGGTATTATTATGTTGAAGATTACAAAGATGTGCTGCCATTGTATTGCGCCACCTAGGAGAGTTGATGCAAGAGGGAGAAGAGCAAGTCCGAGAGTTGGAAGGATTATTCCCA
>CAYNKB010000085.1:0-2603 GCA_964397725.1 Candidatus Woesearchaeota archaeon
ATATATTGGAGATAGGAAACAATACATTGCCTTCTGAATTAATTTGGGCGACTTTGGTTGCGTTTATTGTCGGCTTGATAATGATACATTTGCTTTATAGCAAAATACTGACTTCCAAAAAGAATTTGAGGTGGTTTGGGGCGTATGCTTTGCTTTTGGCTTTGGGGATCGGGGTTTACTTGGTGTTTTGGTAAACGCTCCCACGAGAAACTAATCCACAACGACATTGATTTTATACCAAGCGAAAAATATATAAATCTATGTGGGTATGTGTGGGTATGGCTACAAAGAATATATCAATAACAGAAGAGGCATATAGAAGATTGGCAAATCTTAGAAAGAAAAACGAAAGTTTTTCTGAGATTATAATGGGAGTTACTGGGAAAAGGGCAAAACTTAGTGATTTTCACGGCATTTTATCTGGAAAAGCAGCTGATGCTCTGGAAAAAAGCATAAAAGAATCAAGAGAGATACATAGAGCACTTCATAAAAAACGGATTGAAAGATTAAAGGGGAGTTTGCAATAATGGTTTGTCTTGATAGTTCGGTGATTATAGACATTTTAAGAGGAAAAGGTTCTGTGGAGCTGATTGAGAATAATTTTGATTCCAGCGATGAGGAAATATTTATTCCTTCTCCTGTTATAATAGAAATTGTAAGGGGAATTTATTTAAAAGATTCTATAAAAAATATTAAAGAGAATGAGAAAGCTAAAATTGACAGCTTTTTGTCCTCCTTTGTTGTTCTTGATTTTGATAAAGAAAGTGCAATAAAAACTGGAGAAATTGAGGCGGAGTTAATGAATATGGGAGAGATCATTGATTTGGAGGATATTATGATTGGGGCAATTGTCTTGAAGAATAATGAAACTCTTGTTACGAGAAACAAGAAACATTTTGAAAAGATAAGGGATTTGAGGATAGAGATCTATTGAATTTTTATATGGGCTAAACGCCCCCACGATTACTTAATTCTAAGGATTAACTCTCCAATGGTTTCCTCAAAAGCTAATGTAAATATTTCTTCACATCTTTAGCATATTTTGCACGAATTATAATTCCCTTATCTCCTTTACGATTCCAGTAATGTTTAATTCCATCATTTTTAAATTTAGGAATTATATGGAACTTATAATGATCTCTTACTAGATTCATTCCTGTATCTGTTATGTCATCATCTGATATATGTTCTATGGCATCAGGTTTACAAGCTTTTCTTACGGCCTTTGATAAATTCTTTGCCACAATAAAAATATGCGAAGCAACTTTATCCGGTAAATCTGTAAAATGTTTATAATGTGTTTTTGGGATAACCAACACATGATGCTTATTTATTGGATCGTGACTAATTACTGCATAGCATAGTTTATCGCTATAAATTACAACTTCTTTATCTTTATAATTACAAAATACACAATCACTCTTTTTCATATGACTATTAGGAAGACTATCTTTTTAATTCTTTTTCAACACACCATTAGAAAACTGAATCATAAACATCGCTAATTATTCTGTTTAGGTAAGAGATTTAATCCTAAGGACGTACGCCCCCACGAGAAACTAATCCACAACAGCCTTAATCCTTCGTATTCCCGCGGCAACAGATTCTTCCTTTATAATTCTAAAATGGCCGAGCTCTTTCGTGTTTGAGACGTGAGGGCCGGTGCAGATTTCTTTTGAGAAAAAACCTCTTGGATTTTTTTTGTCAATAATTGTATAAATTGAAACCATTTCAGGATATTTTGCTCCGAATTCTGCCTGTGCTCCAGAAGAAACCGCTTCGTCAAGGGGAATTTCCTCTCTTTCCATTGGAAGAGCTTCTTTTATCTTTTGATTTACGAGAGATTCTGTTTTTTCTATTTCTTCCTGGGAAAGTTTTCTTGGGAAGTTGAAATCAAAGCGCAGTCTTTCCGGAGTTATGTTAGAACCTTTTTGCTTTACTTCTTTTCCTAGGACGATGCGGAGTGCTTCATTTAAAAGATGCGTGGCTGTGTGAAGTTTTCTTGTTTGCTCAGAATTGTCAGCTAATCCTGATTTAAACATTCCAGCGGATGCAGTGCGGGAAAGATCCTGATGTTTTTCAAATTCCTGATTGTATTCTTCAAGATCGATAGGTATTCCTTTTTCATCTGCAAGCTCCTGCGTCATTTCAATCGGGAAGCCGTAAGACTGGAAAAGCAGGAAAGCTTCTTTTCCTGTTATTAATTTGTCTGAAGACAAGTCTTTGAATTTTTTTAAACCTATTTCCAGGGTTTTTGAGAAGCGAGATTCTTCTTCGTCCAATTGCTCCTGGATAAATTTATGATTTCTATGCAATTCCTGATAATCCGGATAGATAGGGAGGGTTGCTTTTGATATTTTTGATACGAATGGGCTTTGAATTCCGAGAATTCTTCCATAACGGATTGCTCTGCGGATTAGCCTTCTGAGAACATATCCCTGCCCAAGGTTTGATGGAGAGATAGAGCGTTCGTCCCCAAGGATAAATGTGGCTGCACGAATATGGTCTGCAATTATTCTCATAGCTTTTGTTTCTTCTTTATTTTTTCCGTATTTCTTTTTGGAGAGGGATTCTATTTCTTCTATTATCGGCTTG
Organism: Candidatus Woesearchaeota archaeon; assembly: GCA_964397725.1. Classification (GTDB taxonomy): domain Archaea; phylum Nanobdellota; class Nanobdellia; order Pacearchaeales; family GW2011-AR1; genus CAYNKB01. The sequence goes on from CAYNKB010000085.1 coordinate 2,596, forward strand.
AAGATTGA
>CAYNKB010000086.1:0-2589 GCA_964397725.1 Candidatus Woesearchaeota archaeon
AGCAGTTTTCGTTAGATTTTTTTTCAGATTCTATTTCATCAATTAATTTGCTCTCTGATCCCAAAGCCAATGTTCCAAACACAGCTTCCTGCAAAGAAACAGAGCTCTTTTTATCAATCTCATCACTTAGGCAGGAATACGCCTTGCTTACCGCGTCCGTATTTACATTGCTTGTTGTTCCGGCAGAAGATGATGTTGTATTTGTTCTGGTAGTATTTGATGTTTCATTCACAGCAAGTGCAAAAGGTATTATAAAAATAATTAACAAAAATGCAACTGCCATCACACTCTTTTTCATTTTAATTAAATGCTCGGCTTCTGTGAACTGACCATTGCTTAACATTTTAATGTTGAGGTTATGGATTCCTGCTTCATAGACGACTGCTCTTCAGAAGAAGAGTCTGACATCATCTCCACATAGGCTCGTTCCGAACCTAAACCTTTATTTAATATATTTATTGCAGAATTTTCATCTCTGCACATTTCAAATAAACAATTTTCACATTTATAAGTTCTCACCCATAAAGGCATTTTTTGAACATGGTTGCAATTTGAACAAGTTTTCGTTGTATCTTTCGGATTAACCTTTATAATCTGAACTCCTGAATTTTCAGCTTTGTATTCAAGCATTTGAATAAATTTAGCCCATGAACTATCAGCTATATTCTTTGCATTAAAGTATTTTTGTTCCATCATTCCTTTTATGTTTAAGTCTTCTGCTACTATAATCTTGCATTTTCTAATCAAGTCAGTTGTAGTTTTGTGCAAAAAATCTTTTCTTTGATTGTTTAACTTTTCATAAATTCTGTTTAGTAACTTTCTTGCTTTAAGCCTATTCTTGCTTCTTTTTTGCTTTCTTGACAGACTTTTATGAAATATCTTTAACTTTTTCTGTGTCTTTTCATAAAATTTAGGATGTTTAACTTTATTTCCTTCGCTATCTACAAAATAATGATTTATTCCCAAATCAATTCCAAGAAATTTATCTCCATGTTCTAACTTTATCATCCCATCAGAAATAACAAATGCAAACCATTTATCGTTTATTCTTTTTATTGTAACTTGTTTTACATCTCCTTCTGGAAGTCTATGTAGCTTAACTTTTATATCTCCAATTTTGCTCAATTTTAGCCTTCCATTTTTCTTGTAAGTATGTTCTAACTCAAAGCCACTTTGATTATAAGTCATAGTATCAAAGAATTTCCTTTCCTTGAATCTTAATTGTCCGACTTTTCTTCCTTGTTTCTTTAAAGCAGAAAGAGCAGACAAATTCGAGAATAATTTATAACATTCATATTGAAGTGCTTTAGAATAAACCTCTTTAAATCTCGGTTCGCATATTTTCAAATCTGGAAGAATTGATTGTATCATATTTCTATCTACGATTGCTTGGCCTCTTAATTCTCCAAGCATAATATTATACGCCTGTCTGCATATATCTATAGCAAAATCTAACTTCTCTGTTTGTTCTCTATTCGGATACAAACGAAATTTATATGTTGTTGTCATTTTATCTTAACTTTTCTTATTTCTACTAATTCACCTTTTTTCCAGTCTTCAGTTTCTTTTTGCTTTGGTATTGTTACTATTTTTTGCCCCGTTGTTTTGTTTATTCTTATTTTACCCATTATTTCCATACTTTATTTATGGTATTTATAGTTTATAAATCTTTGAGTTTCCAATTTATTCATAACACAATAATTATTCATGGCATGGTCTTCTTGGAAAAAAGGTTAAAAATGTTGTCAATATTTCTCATCTCTTCTCCTAACTTTGCTTAAAACCTCTGAAATTGGATTTTTCGCTTTTGGTTTTTCGTCCAATAATCCAAGGTCTTTGTAAAACGAGTCATTGCCGTAGTTAGGAGGCAATATCGTCCTCTTTTGTTTTAAATGCCATTCAATCTGGCTCTTTACGTATCCGTCTCTCAAAGGAGGCTCATTAAGCTTGTTCCATTCTCTTATTCTTGTATGAATATAATCCGGCGAGAAATTCAAGCTTCTTAAAAATGTAATAAGTATAAACAATCCTCTTTTCTTTCCTTCATTCAATCCTTTAAGAAGCTTCTTTATGGGTTTTGGAAACATATCTTCTGTAACGCCCTCAATTTTTATTTCATCATATTTTTTGTATTTCTTGCTTTCAATCCTTTCTTCGGCTCCGACGCGCGTTTTCTTCCAGTCCAAAGCCATTGCTAAAAGCTGTCTTGCTTCATCTTCCTCATTATTCGGCAGGAATTCTCTTATTTGAACTTTCATAGGATCAGCCTCCTTAGGCAGGAAATCGTCAAGCTCCTCTTTTTTTAAAACAATGCTTGCCATTCCTGTTTTTTCGTGCAATGAATATGGCATTCTGAATAAATGCCTCGGAGCTACTAAAACTAAATCAAGATTTGCAATTTTTTCGGCAGAAACTCCCCTTACTCTTTCAAAACTTTCGGGATGTTTCTCCGAATTAAGCTGAAGATTTTCATTGCTTGGCTCTTTGCAGTCCTCGCAATAATAATAATCTCTCTTGTCAATTTCTTCAAATTTCCCTGCGCAGTCAGCTCTTAGGCATTTTAATCTTCTTTTGCTCATCTTTGCATTC
>CAYNKB010000087.1:0-2484 GCA_964397725.1 Candidatus Woesearchaeota archaeon
AATTGTAACTCCTCTTTCTCTCTCTTCTTTAAACTTGTCCATGAAATAAGCGAATTCAAATCCTACTTTACCGTGCTTAACAGCCTCTGCCTTAAGTTTTTCCAGCTCCTGCTGAGGAAGCTTTCCGGTTTGGAACATTAAATGTCCAATTGTAGTGCTCTTTCCATGGTCTACGTGTCCCACGAATGCAACGTTAATTACTGGTTTTTCTTTTGCCATTTTAATTAGTAATTGAGTTTAATTTTTTGGGTATATAAACTTTACTATTTCTCTGCTGTAAAGTTTATTGGTTTTTGATACTTGCTTTTTATTACCTGAACAATCTCAGGAAATTCTGTTTTATCAACATCGCTTCCAAAATGTCCTTCATCGTTATATTCGTGGTACTCTGCTCCTAATTTTTCCTTGATATATCTTGCTTGTTCTATCGGAATATAAGGGTCATCTGTTGATGCAAAAATAACTGCCCAATCAACATTTTTCTTAATTTCTTCCCAATTCCATTCGCTGTCAAAATATCCGCTCGCTTTCTCATGCTCATTTTCAAGATGAGAATAATATGTTCCTACGAGAATAATACCCTTAACTATATGATTTTCTGTATACCTCATAATAGCTACTGCACCAGAAGAATGCCCAACCAAGATTACTTCTTTATCTCCACCTACTTCTTTTTCAATAAATGGCAACCAATATTCTTTTCTCGCTAAATCTGGGTCAGGCATGTTTTTTGCTATAACTTCAATGTTAATTTTTTCTAATTCCCTTTTCAAATATGGAAACCAATTTTCAGAAATATCAGTATTTCCGTTGCCTGGAATAATTATTACTTTCATAAAAAAGCCAAATATGTTTTGTTTAAATAATTATGCTCAAGATTATTCACATTCATTCAATTGAGTATCCCTGCAGAAGCTGACTCCTATGCAGGTATATTTATCCATCTGTCTCTCTCCTGATGAAGTCCATAGAATTCCAAAACACCTGCAATCTTTAAATGATGAAATGCATTCATCTACAACGGGAAGATTCTCGTCAAGATTGTCATCTACAAATATAGTATAGCTGTTTGCGAAAAACCCAAATAGCAAAAGCAATATATCAAATGCCGCAAACCAGATTAACACCATCAATTTTTTATCCACATAAGTATAAACTTCGGGCGCTTTTAAGTTTTACTCAAGCAAACTTAAGGCCACCAAACTAAAATTAAAGCAGCTACTTCCAGGCTGACAAGCCAGTAAGCTCCATTCAAGAAAAACAATCCCCATGGCTTGTTATCCCATAAAACCGAACCAAGCAAAGTTGTACTCGCAAAGAATCCAAGCCAAACCCAAAAAGCTAATTGCAGCGCTTCACTAACTCCGCCCGCTCCAACGTTCAACATTAAATTGCTTAAAACACACACCATAATTAAAGTTCCTATAAAGTTCATAAACATCATTCCCAGCATGCTCTTCTTCTTAGCAACTGCCATCTCTTTAGCGCCTATTTTATTCAGTCTCATCCAAGTTTTTCCAAAAATAGGACCATACCAAAGCCATCCAATTATAAACAAAGCAACGCTGGCAGTCAAAACAGCCAAGTAATTCGCCTCTCCAATCAACACCATATTAATTTATGTTTTCTTTATTTATATATCCTTCTTTCACAAATTATATATACCTCTTTGCCCTTTAAAAAACATGGATAAAGTGGTTCATTTTGAAATCCCATTTTACGACAAAGACAAGGCAGGAGAGTTCTACAAAGACGTGTTTGGGTGGGAAATTACCTCTATTCAAGGAATGAATTACCACATGGTAAAAACCGTTCCAACAGATGAAAAAAACATGCCGAAGGAACACGGAGCAATTAACGGAGGCCTAGTAAAAAAGGGAATTACAAGCCAATCCCCCATAATAGTAGTAGGCGTTTCAAACCTTGATGAATCTCTTGAAAAAGTTAAGATTTCCGGAGGAGAAATTATTCAGGAAAAGCAAGAAGTCGGCAAAATGGGTTTGTATGCCAGAATCAAAGACACCGAAGGAAACGTCATAGGCCTCTGGCAGAACATTAAATTATAAACTTGTGTGACAAATTTTATGATACATTTTAGTACAAATTGTGTTATACTTTGTACTACCTCCTTCCGTGTTTTTACGAATTTACAACATAAATAGTTATATTTGTAACTTAATAATAGTAATAATAGAAAGGTTTATATAGTTTTAATTTTAAACGAATTTATGGAAAAAACAAAAATTGTTTATGAAAGATGGAATCCGAATAGTGACTACGTTTCTCATGTAGCAATACAAACAGAAGCAAATCCTCCTTATGTTTGGAGATGTTATGGAAAAGGAGAAACTTTACCAACTTTGGGAACTGACATGGCAATATTACCAATAAAGGCTGCTAGAAATCTCTTTGACTTTCAAGAGGGAAAATTAGAACAAGTAGCAAGTCAATAATTTCTCAATATCTTTCCTATTCTAAAACTCA
>CAYNKB010000088.1:0-2440 GCA_964397725.1 Candidatus Woesearchaeota archaeon
AGATGAAGCCTGAGGAGATTTATGCTTATGATGCTTTAACTATTCCTGCTAATTTGGCTGAGATTTGCGCGGTCAGTTTGCCTGCGGGAAAAATTGACGGAATTCCTGTTGGGATGCAGGTTATGTGCGCAAAGGGAGAGGATTCTAAGATGTTGAGTATAGCGAGAGAGATAGAACAATTAAGTTTATAAGAATTATAGGAGAGTTAATTATATGGAAATTGGAGATGTAAAGATAGAATTTTTAGGGCATTCCGGATTTTTAATTAGCACAGGGAGCAAGAAGATTGCAATAGACCCATATAATATTTCAGGAAACGCAGGGAAGGTAGATTTGATTTTGATTACGCATAGCCATTACGATCATTGCAGTATAAAGGATATTGAAATGCTTAAAAAAGAGGGCACGGCGGTTGTTATTCCTGCGGGTGCGCAGAGCAAGATAACAAAAATTGAGGGAGTCAATATGGAGATTATAGAAGTTGGGGATTCTTTGGAGTTTGGGAAGATAAAAATTGAGGCTGTTCCAGCATATACAATTGACAAGGAGTTTCATCCTAAAAAAGAAGGCTGGCTGGGATATGTGATAAAAATGGATAATGTTATAGTTTATCATGCAGGAGATACAGACAATATTCCAGAGATGAAAAATCTTACGGGATATGGAAAGCATGGGAATGATTTTATTGCTTTGCTTCCTGTAAGTGGGAAATATGTAATGGATGCTGATGAAGCGGTTGAGGCTGCCAGTTTTTTGAGCCCAACCATAGCAATTCCCATGCATTATGGGGCTGGTGTTGTTGGCTCTAAAGAAGATGCGGAGAGGTTTGTTAAACGATGCGGGGAGTTAAATATAAAAGCAGAGATTTTGGAGAAGATTTAGACTGCTTGGAGAAGCCCTTTAATAATTATGAATCCTATTATTGCTATTGCTGCAACTTTAATTATATCAATTAAAATATCACTTATGTCAATTCCTTTTTTCATTTTTTAAACACCCTTTTTTGCAGTTCTTTAATGTCGGACTTAACATTTATGAGTTGCTCGTGTATTTTAAGCTTTTCTTCAAGCTTTTTTTGTTCTATTTCTAATTCTTTGATTTTAATGTTCTTTTCAGATATTAGTATTAAAATTATTAGAAGAAATGAAATTATAATACCTATTATTCTATTTTCTTGAGAAAAATAAGACCATACAAATGAAGTTATTGATAGTATTGCTAAAATAGCATTTAGAATCCTGGACTCCATAGCTTTTTAGTTCTGTTATTGTTAATAAACATTTATATAGTAAATTGTTAAATTTTTGATATGGGTATAGAATTGGTTAAGCCGGAATTTGCCGTCGGAAGCGAGAAAAGATTTTTTGAATTTATACAAGGATTGAATGATAAGGACAAAGTTGCTTTGATTTCTCATACAGATTTAGACGGGATTTCTGCTGCGAGAGTTGTTAATGAGGTTATTGATGCGGATGTTCTGAAGTTTGTTGGGTACGAGGAGTTAAATGATAACTTAATTGAAGAATTAAAGAAGAGCAAAATTAAGAAGATTATTTTTACAGATTTAATGATTAAAGAGCATTTATTTATTAAAAAACTAGAAAAGTTTGCAGATATATTAATAATTGATCATCATAGATTCGATAAGGATTTTAATTCGGATAAGACTGTTTTTCTAAATGCTCAGGATTTTTGTGCTGCTTATTTGGCTTATTACTTGTTTTCTAAGACACAAGATATAGAAAAGTTAGGCTGGCTGGTTGCTTGTGCTTCTATTGCAGACTGGATGTATTTTAAAAATCAAGAGTGGATGAAAGAAGTTTTTGATAAATACGAGGATAATTTTTTTATTGAGAAGAGTATAAGAAAGTCTGGAAAGTTTTGGGATTTGCAATGGAATCTTACTCTGGCTTTAGTTTATTTTAAGGAGGATTTGAGAAGAGTTTATGATTCTATCGGTGTTGGTTTTGGTGAGATAGGAGATTTGGAAAAGTATTCTGGAGATGTTCAAAAAGAGATAGATAGTTTTTTGAAGAGATTTGAAAAAGAGAAGATAGAAATTAAAGGAGGATATTTTTGGGAATTCAAGCAAGGATTTGAAATAAGCTCTATTGTTAGCAGTTTGTTGTCTTCTAAATATGGGGATAAAACTATAGTTATAGGAAGAGATGACGGAGAATATTACAAATTCTCTGCAAGAAGGCTGGATAAGAGGGAAGATATGAATTTACTTTTGAGCAGTCTAATAAGAGATATCAAATATGCTAGTGCTGGAGGACATGTTGCTGCTTCCGGAGGGCATGTTTTGCTTAGGGACAAGGAAGAGTTTAAGAGAAGGCTGGGTGTAAAAGAATAACCTAAATTGATACTTGAAGCAATGCTCTAATTATTATAAAACCAATTATTGCTATTGTTGCAATTTTGATTATATCAATTAAAA
>CAYNKB010000089.1:0-2388 GCA_964397725.1 Candidatus Woesearchaeota archaeon
TTTAAAAGCCAATTTCTGCCTGTTTTATTGTGAGTCGGATAGCTGACTTCGGAGCGCGTCATTAAATTGACAAGAATTGAAATGAATTCTCGTTCTGAGGAAGGTCCGGACATCCTAGAAAATGCGACTTCCTGAAAAGGAAGGTGTCGCGAGGCACAGCTCCGCAACAGAAACGACACAGCCTCAATTGAGTTATGAACCTTGCGGGAAACTGAGAGATTGAGGACATGATGAAACGCTGAGTTCGCAAGAACGATGCGTGCCGGGGAATTCATTCTCCGTGCACGGGCGACTTCGCAGATGCAACCGCTCTAACCGCGGGCATATGTTCAATCACGCAAGTGTTGAACAGACAGAGAATTACTATTCTCTGTAGACAGATGTCAGCATATACTGTCTGTTTCGAAAGAAGCAGAGTATAACAAAATCTGGCCTATGTCCGACTCACACCAATAATCTTTTATATTCTGAATTCTCTAAATTTCTATGGATCCAAACAAATCACATTATGTTGTGGCCACAGGCATTGTTGTAAAAGATAGCAGGTATCTAATAGCAAAGCGTTCTGAAAGTGAAAAAGCCTTTCCTGGAAAATGGACTGTTCCGGGAGGGAAACTAGAAATGAGTGATTACACAAAAAGAACTCCAGACACAACGTCCGGACAATGGTATAATATTTGTGAAGATGTAGTAGTCAGAGAAATTGAAGAGGAAGTTGGCTTAAAAGTAAAAAATATAAAATACCTGACAAGCTTGGTTTTTGTCCGCCCTGATAATATCCCAACTTTAGTTGTAAGCTTATTTGCTGATTATCATAATGGAGAAGTCAAGCTTTGCAAAGACTTAACAGATCATGCATGGGTTACGTTGGAAGAAGCTAAGAACTATGATTTAATTGATGGAATATATGATGAGATTATAATGTTAGATGCACATCTAAATGGAGATTCGCTTGGAGCTTGGAAGAAATCAGTCTAATCCAAAAGAGCTTGTAAATTCCTTTATCAATCCGTATTTATCTAAAAAGTTAATGCCTTTTTGTGTTATGGAATAAGTTCTCCCAGTTTTCTCGGAATTTTCAACAATGAATTTTTTTTCAATAAGCTCTTTCATATATTCTTCCATCATTTGATGAGACAAGTTGGATTTATACAATATATGCGTCGGCTTTATCTTGCCGTTTTTGTTTTTAACTACCTGAAGTATGTCATGCATTACCTCCAACCTTGTCCTTTTTTTGCTCATCTTATTTTTTCCTAATAGCGGATATCAGTATTAGAAGGATAATTAGATAAGAGGCTAGCTCAAGCAGATGCCCAATAACATAGCTGATATAATATATCTTGGAAAATATGAATATTATTCCGCTGAAAAACAAGAAAATAAACGCAAAGAATAATGCAAGATTTTTGTAGTTATTTTTCTTGATGTACTCCAAGTAATAATGCGCAGAAATATAAATAGTTAGCAGTGAGGAAAGAAGATAAAATGATAAAATTTTATTTTGGCTCAAGAACATAACAAAGACATTGGTGGCCAATAAAAGAGACAGGGCTCTTAGGCTTCTTATTTTAAAAGTCATATAGGCGAGAAGCACAAGGCCAATGGTAAATAATATTATATATGCACCATTGGCAAAAATACCAACATTTTGAAGGGTTTGTATATTGCTAAAGCTAACATTGCTTATTTTGTCATCAACTCCGCTTATTATAAGAAGATTAACAACTGCCTTAATCAAATAAGATATGGATATGGAAAGAAAAGCGATGGATAAAATTCTGCTTTCCTCTTGATCGGATAATTTGTAAATTTTGTAAGAATAATATGCAACAACAAACGTGACGATTGCAAATAAAATTTCCAAGCCAATATCAAATCTTAGAAACCAGTTAGGCACTAAATGTATTAAGGCCATAAAAAGAGGCGTGATTTGGTGTTTTTAAAACTTGTGGAAGTTGCTTATCTACTTCAAATAAAGATGTCTTCTTAATAATCCATTAATAAAGGAAATTCTTATACTATTTAACAAAAAGGAGCCAAAATGACTACAAAGTTAAGCATAACAGAAGAATATGAAAGGATGGTGTCCAGCATTCCTCCTCCCAGGCAGAAACATCATCTACATATTCTTTCATACTCTCTAATAATCTCTTCTACTCTTTCTTAAGGGGGCGCCGACCTCGCGCCCTTCTTCTCCCCTCTAAAAATTTTATATCAATATAGTCTTTCATATCCGATTCTAAAAACATTTAAAAGCCACTTTCTTTTTACTTTCCAATGGGAATGTAGCTCATTGGGAGAGCACACGACTGAAGCTCGTGGTGTAGGGGGTTCGATTCCCTCCATTCCCATCGGGAATCGAAAGGTTCGATTCGGTTGAACTCG
>CAYNKB010000090.1:0-2288 GCA_964397725.1 Candidatus Woesearchaeota archaeon
TATATAATTCTTGTTCCCAACCATCATTTGTTTCATGATAATCAACCAAAATATCCATTATTGTTTGCAATTTACCAGTAATACTCTCCTTTATACCTTGTCGATTTTCTAATTTTCTAATTTCTTTTAATCTTCTTTCTAAAGGCCCAAGCTCTTCAAAACTACAAAATACTTTATCTATAAAACCAAGTCCTTGAACAGCTATAGCCTTATCTTCTTCATATACTACTAACGCAATACCTTTACCAATATATACCTCATATCCTTCTCTTTGTGCATTAAGAAAATATTCATGAAATTCAGTATTATTAATTAACATCTTTGAATCCTTAATGCGGGAACAAGGATTCGAACCTTGGAAGGCACTAAGCCACTACCACCTCAAGGTAGCCCGTTAGACCGCTCCGGCCCTCCCGCAAATGCTTGCAAATCAAAGAAACAACACATTTTTAAAATTATGCAAAAGATTTATATATTAAAAAATCTTAATTCTTAGGTTAAAAAGAGATGAATAATCAATGAGAAGATTAATTTTTTTGTTTGCAGTTATTTTTATTTTATTTTTTTCAGCTTTTATTTTAGCTGAAGATGCTCCTGTTAGTTCAGGAGAAGAATCTTCACAATCTAATCCTTCTGTTTCAGATGCAGTTTCTCCACCTTCAGCAGATTCTTCCGCCTTTGTTACAACAGAAACCCAAACAGCAAGCGCCCAGGAAAACTTTGGAAATAAAGATATTGGTGAAAGAGTATCAGAAGAAAAAGTAGAGTTAAAAGCAGAGCCAGGAATAACGCCTGATAGCCCAATTTACTTCGTTAAAGACATCTATCAGAGAATAGCAGTTGGAGATAATCCAGAAAGAGCATTAGATTACAAAGAGCAAAAAATTGCAGAAGCCAGGGTAATGGTTGAAGAAGGAAAGCCAGAACAAGCTGAAAAAGTTTTAGATAGGGCCTTGCAGTATTCAGAGATAATTGAGAAAGAAGCAAGCCCAGAAATGAATAATAGGGTTCAAGAGAGTGGAGCCGCTGTTGAAAATGCAATTAAAGATATGGAAGAAAAAACAAAAGGAAGCGAATGGAAGGGAGTTCAAGAGAAGTTTAAAGAAACAATTGAAAAAGAAAAAGAAATTGGGACAGCCGCCGAGCTTGCCGCAAAAATTAATGAATTGTGTGCAAGCCTTGCCCAGCTAGACCCTCTTCAGTATGCCGATGCCTGCAAACCCAAAGATAACTCTCCAAATTGGATGATAGAAAAAGATAAGGAACTTAGCGCAGAACAAGAGGAGCAGGCAAAAGTTTTTTTTGAAAAGCTTTCTCAATGCTTTGAAAGCCCTAAAAACTGCGATTGCAAAGGAATGGGCATTCAGAAATTTGAAGATTTCTGTTTAGAAAAAAGCAAGATGGCTATTAAATGCGAGCAGGGAGATGAGAATGCTTGTAAGGAATCCCAATTAGGCGATCCAATTGATTTGCTGCCAGAATATCTTCTTCCTGTTTTAAATCAAGTGCAAAACAAATACGTAAAAGCCCAATACAATATGTATATGCCTAAAGAATGTACTAAGCAAGGCGCAAAGAAGCCAGAAGATTGCGCGAAAATTATGTTTGAGCTTAATGCTCCACAAGAATGTATAGACGCAGGTTTAACAGGAAAAAGCAAGGAAGATGAAGCCAAATGTGAAAAAATAATGTTTGAAAAAAATGTACCTCAAGAATGCTTAGATGCTGGAATTAGTTCCAATAACGAAGATGCTCCTAGAAAATGTTCAAAAATAATGTTTATGCAAAGAGCGCCTCAAGAATGCATCGATGCAGGCATAACTGGCGAGGGCAGAGATGACGAAAAAAAATGCAGGCAATTAGCAGTAACTGAAGCTGGTGGATTTGGGCAGAAGCCAGCATCAGAAGGCGGGTCGCAAGTGTATAACAAGCAGAAATTCAATCGCGATTGCAATAAAGTTCAGGATTCAAATGAAAAAATGAAATGTTATGAAGAATTTTACAACAATGCGCAGGTGCAGTTCAACGAAGATTTTGTTCAAAAAGAAATGAAAGATACTCGCACAGGAGAAGTAATTACTCAAGAAGAAGAAAATGCAAGGCTGCAATGTAAAAGCAAAGGAATGGAGACCATTTTAGAATATGAAGGTGGAAAAAGAATTATAATCTGTGTTAATAAGGGGCAAGTTGGAGATAGTGGCGGAATGAGGTGCCAATCTCAAGATGAGACAGAAAAATTAAAGCAAGATTGCACTAGCAGAGGGCAGAATGCAAATGTTGAAGATAGA
>CAYNKB010000091.1:0-2280 GCA_964397725.1 Candidatus Woesearchaeota archaeon
GAAAACCGGAAAATATAAAGGTATCTATCATGTTTTGCACGGAGCTATAAACCCTTTGGAGAATATCGGACCTGATGAGCTTTATATTTCTGATTTACTCTCACGAATCACCGATCACCGATCACCGATCACCGAGCTTATTATTGCCACAAATCCCACAATGGAAGGTGAGGCAACGGCAATGTATCTACGTAAGCAAATACAACCACTGATCACTGATCACCAGCCACTGATCACCCGTCTCGGCATGGGGATTCCAACCGGTGCAGATCTCGAGTATGCAGATGAAACAACTCTGACGCAAGCACTTGAGGGAAGAAGGGAATTATGAATAAGGTAATTGCCCAGAAAATCGCAAAACAGCTAGTTCAGGAACCGCTTGAGATTTTGAAAACTGCGAAGGAACAAGTTGTAGAAAATCAGAGTGAGGAATCGGGAATCAGGGAGGAGCCAAAAGCGCCGGATTTTCAGAGCGAGATTCAGGATAAGATGAAAAGCTCACGCAGGATGGAGGCTTTTCAAAGGGAGCTTGGGGATATAAAAAGAGAGAAGTTGTTTAAAGAATTGCAAAGAAGAATTTCTCAAGGTGAAGAAATTTCGCTTCAGGATTACCCCGAGTTGAGTCTGGAGCAAAAACAGGTCTTGAAAGCCCAAACGGAAGCAGTTAAGAATCGAGATTCCAGATTCCAGATTCCAGACTCCAACTTAGTGGAACCGGTGGCCAAAAAAGGTAGACGGCTTTTTAATTTCGGTAAAAAACAGGAAGTTAAGCGCCAGCAACAAAGAGTCGAAAATATAGTCCCACCCTCGGGGTAATACTTCTTGACAAAGTAATACTTTTTATATAGTATTACTTGTATGCAAACTATTACAACTACAGTTACACAGAAAGGGCAGGTAACAATACCCTTGGCGTTTAGGAGTTACTTAGGAATAGAACCTTACTCGAAGGTAAAAGTTTATCTGTCAAAAAGGGCTGTTAAATTAGAGCCAACCTTTGATATTCTGGATATTGCTCCAATCGGCAAGGCCCCGAGAGGTATGGATGCTCTGAAGGCCAGGGAATATATGCAAACTCACTATAAACGGGTTTAATGAAATATTTTGTAGATACTAATATTTTCGTGAGAGTTTTGGAGTTGGAAAATAAAAAGGTGTTTGAGGAATGTTCCAGCTTTCTGAAATTGGTTAAAAATTCTAAAATCAGTGCTGTTACTTCTACGGAAGTTCTATCCGAGCTTGTTTGGGTTTTAGAGTCAGCATATAACGAGGGGAAAGCAAATATCATTAAGGGCTTAGCAGGAGTATTAAGGCTAAATGGCCTTAAGATTATTGATAAATTTGATTTGCAGAAAACTTTAGAGATATTTGAGGGCAAAAACGTTAAATTTATTGATGCCCTGATAGCTTCTAACCCTCAAATTCAGAGTAAAAAAATGACGGTGATTTCTTATGATAAAGATTTTGATAAATTGGGTGTTGCAAGAAAAGAACCTTCTGATATACTTAAGCTGTTATGAGATTTGCTTTTAACTCGGTTTGTTGCAGCTCCTCTTTCTAGGGGAGTCTGTTTTTTTGTTTTTATAGGCTCCCCAAAGGGAGCTTTTTTTATTGGTATGAATAATATAAAAAGAAAGGTTGAAACTAAAAAGGCGCCGAAGGCAATTGGTCCATATTCTCAGGCGATCATTGCAGGAAATATGGTTTTTATTTCCGGCCAGATTTATTTAACGCCGGAGGGGAAGTTGCAATGAATAATCTAAAGTCTGTTCTTGAGGCGTCTGGTTATGTCAGTTTTTGCAAAAATGAATGAGGTTTATGCGAGTTGTTTTACTGATCCATTTCCCGCTAGAGAAACCGTTTCGGTTAAAGCGCTTCCTCTTGGAGCGAATTTGGAAATAAGCATGATTGCTATTAAAAAATGACAAAAATTATAAAGTTCTTTTTGAATAGAGCCAGTTATATCGCCGAGGACGCAAGCGGTAGTAGGATTGATTTGAATGTTGATTATTGGAATAACAAGTTTGATCTGAGTAGAAAAAGCTATGATCTGGAGTTTTTTGCGAAGAAACTTTTAAAGAAAAAACATAAAGTAAATTTTGTTCACAAGATGTTAAAATGAAACTATGGATGTTTATTTAACAAATACACTTGCAAGGAAAAAAGAAAAATTTGAACCTATAAACAATAAAAAAATAAATCTATTTGTTTGCGGTCCCACAGTCTATGATTATCCGCATCTTGGCAACGCAAAAACCTACACGCAATTTGATTTTATAG
>CAYNKB010000092.1:0-2277 GCA_964397725.1 Candidatus Woesearchaeota archaeon
CAATCCATAAGCCGTATTTAGAAAATAGCTCCTTAGCACCGGCTGCTATTTCTTCCTGAGAGGGAAAGCCAAGAGCAAGCCAGAGGATATAAAAAATGAAATAAACAAAAAGAGCAATTAGGGGAATTGCTAAAACTTTTAATAATTCCTTCGCCCTCATTTAGGAAATTATAACAAATTTAAAGCTTAACGAAGGATTCCTGAAAAGTAGAGAAAAAGAATAGTAGCTGTTATAGCTCCAAAAATTCCGACTGTTTTAAGAAAAAGATCAATAGCCTCCTTTTTCTTGCCAGCTAAAAACAGAAGTACAGGATTATAGAAGAAGACGTAGGCCATAATAGTTGCCGAAAGAGTAAAAAGTGAAAGCGCTGCAATAGGAGCAAAAATAGTATCCTCTTTAGGTAGATTTTGTGTTCCATAGAACATGGATAGGGAAACTGCAACTATGTATGCAACTGCTGCTAGAGCATTGAGAAGAGGATTTTTAGTCACAACTAGATTATAGCAAAATACTCCACCTAATGGGCGGAATCAAGATTTCGGAGAAAGCCCTTACCTACTCCGTTTTGCATCCGTCCTGGTCCTTTTGGGAACGTTGAATTTTGTCTTTCAACCTGTTGATAAAAACGCCTTAGTGGGCCTTTATGAGACCACCTATCATTCAACCCTAGATAGTCCAAAATAAAAGCAGCAAGAATAATAGAAACAATAAATCCAACAATAACAAACCAAGGGTTCTTCTTATATGAGAAATCATATTTTTTAAGCATCCATATTCCAAGAATAATACCTACTGTAGCAAGTATTGGTACCCACAAAGGAAAACTATTGAACATTATCTGTAGTCGCCATTGTCCCATTGGTCCATGCTGACGAAGTAAAAAGAGAGTAAGATTGGTTAAAAAGATAGCCCCAATACTAAAACCCACCAAGCCCGCTACCGTTAGAAGTGAGCCTACTATAAAATACCAACGTGGTTTTATTGAAATCTCATTCGATTTCACTTTTGCCATAATGGCTTTTTTAAAATCTACTGGTATTATTTTTGGTGTTTTTGACATAGTTTTTTCATAATTCCTTTCGCTCGGTTGATTCGTGTCCCTACCGTACCAATTGGAATACGTAATATATCACTTATTTCCTCGTACGATTTTTCCTCTAAATAAAAGAGAGACAACGGTTCTTTGTAAATGATCGGCATTTGTTCAAGACACAGATGGGCGTGATTGATCATCTCATTTTTAATAAATTCGTTTTCCAAATTAACTCCACCATCAAACTCAACCACTCTATTTATTGGGAGTTGTTTCACGTGCTTATTAAGCATATTCATCGCTTCGTTGTGTACTATGCGATATATCCAACTGGAAAATTTCTTTTTCGAATTAAAACCGTTGAGATTGACGTATGCTTTGATAAATCCCTCCTGAACCACATCAGCTCCCATATGATCATCCCCCATGATATAACTGGCGTATCTCATAAGTTTTGTTTGATACCTTTTAATGATCTCAGCATATGCTTCTTTGTCTTTAGTGCGGACAACCTCGGCTATTTCTTCGTCTGATAAATTGGATATAACGCTCATAAGTATCTAGCTTAGTATAACTGTTTGCATAATCAATCATATGTTCGTAACTTTACAAACTGCTGAAGCCCCACTCATATTTCATAAGTGAGGCCCAGCCTTTCGTATGAGAGCAGATTAACGGTTAGTTCCGCCATATCCCATTCCTTGGTTCATACCTGATCCGTTATGTATACCAAGTCCCAATTCAGCTCTTATTTTATTTGCTTCATCTAGTTTTCCTTCTTCGGCCAACTTATGAGCTTGTGAAAATTTGGAAAAGTTTTCCTTAGTTATTACTTGGGTAACTCTTCCTTTATTTTGCATGAGGCTTTTCCATGCTTCATAGTTATTTGTCTCAAAGGCCTTTTCCATTGCATTATGTCTTTCTTCAGAATAGTAGGGACCTTTAACTGAAGGATCTCCTCTATAGGCATCAGCTAACTTTGGAAAAGTAACTATCCCGCCTAAAGCAACAGCAGCTATTGTTAATGTAATTAATGATTTATTCATTTTCACCTCCTTTCACATGTAATACAAAGGAAGCAACGATTTTCTTTCAACTAAATAGAGGAAAATGTTTATGATGTCCCACTGGGATCGAGGCTAGCTGTGCCTAATGGACGAACCTAGGAACTATTTATATTTCAGCAAACGGAAAAGCCCTTTAGATGGTTTATAAATCTTGTCAGGAAATTTTTGGACAAGTT
>CAYNKB010000093.1:0-2225 GCA_964397725.1 Candidatus Woesearchaeota archaeon
TCTTCCCAGAAAATATGCTCCGCCGACAACCCCAACCAAAACCAAAATCCCAATTAAAATATAAACTGCTGAAAATCCTTTAGACATAATTTTATGTTACTACTGAGATCTACCGGATTCCATCCTCATCATCATTCTTTTTTGTCTGATTTCATTTAGCTCATCCTGTAAATTTTCCCTTATCCCTTCCTTACACATTTTCACTTTATCCGATAAAAATGCTCTTTCAGTATCATTTAGGGCCGAAGAGCTTGCTTCCCTCATCATAAATTTACAAGCCAATGCCTGCCTTAAGGCAACTTTTCTTATAAGTTCCTGTTGGGGTATAAGTTCCAGCTTTCTTACAAGCATTCTGTTGTGTTCCTCAGCCCGCTCCAATGCTGCCCTTACCGCAGCTTTTGCTCTCGGGTTGCCTACAGCATCATAAACTCTTTGTAAAACATCCAGATGCCTTGCAACTGCCTCTCCGACCCTAATAGTTAGCTCATCATTTCTCGAAGCAAAATTCCCGGCTTCTTTTATATGTAATTTGTATCTTTCTAAAACCTGCGGAATTAGATCCTGTTTTTTGATCTTTATGAGTGCATTGGTTTCCCTAAGCCTTCTTTGAGCAAATTCAATTTCAGTTATTGCCTTTTCTTCATTGCTGCTTGCTATATACATTTCAATCTTTTCCCGGATAGCTTTTAGAAAATAAAGCGGGGATGCTGGATGAATTAAAGATTCTCCAATGTCTATTGCCCCGGATTCATCCAGAGTTCCTAAATCGTCCAGATTAACATCTGCAGAATTTGTGGAAGACTGTCTGCCGGAAGGAAGATCTTGTGCTATTGCCTCAAAGCAAGGCGCAATAGCCAAAGAGAAAACCATAACAGCCAAAACAATAGTAATCCTCATCAAGGAAATAATATTCCTTCAGAGCTTTATATGTCAACCTTTAAGCTCACTTTGGGCAACTATTTGGGAATAGATACCTTTTTTATTAAGTAAACTTTTATGGTTACCGTGTTCCACAAGCTTTCCTTTATCCATAACCAGAATCTGATCAGCAGCCATTACGGTAGATAGCCTGTGTGCAATAATTATTTTTGTAAAAGATCTCTCTTTTGATAAATCCTTAAGAGCCTTTTGAATTAAACTTTCAGAGTGTGTATCCAGGTGCGATGTTGGTTCATCCATGATTAAAATCCTGGGGTTTGAGTACAAAGCCCTTGCTATTGCAATTCTTTGCTTTTGGCCTCCGGAAAGCTTTACTCCTCTTTCCCCAATTTTTGTTTGATACTGATCAGCAAATTCTGAAATAAACTCATCCGCATATGCAAGTTTTGCAGCCTCAATAACTTTTTTCTTTACAGATTGAAGGCTCTTTTTTCCATCAGAGTATGCGATAACCTCCCAGATTTTCCTGTTTGGAACCGGAGAATCCTGAAAAACAACAGCTGTCTGAGATCTGAAAGAATCTAGTTCCAGATCTTTCAAATTATATTTCCCGTCAATAATAATCGAGCCTCTTGTTGGATCATAATAACGGCTGATAAGTTTTGCTATTGTTGTTTTTCCCCCACCGCTCTTTCCAACGAAAGCTGTAAAAGAACCTGCAGGAATTGTAAAACTTACATTTTTTAAAACTCTGCGGGACTTATATGCAAAAGTTACGTGTTTAAAGCTAATTTGACCTTTTAACTCAGAAACTGAAGCTGCATTTGGAGAATTTTTTATGGAAGCTTTAGTATCCAAAAGTTTTGTTATTCTATCAACCGGTTCCGCAGCATCTACAGCCCGCTCATAAATTCTTCCGAGCCTGTAAATATGCGAATATGCCCTCTCAATCAGCGAAATTACAAAAACCAGACTTCCTATTGTAATCGCACCGCTCTTTATTTCCAGAATTCCAATTAAAATAAGCAGGATGTAACAAATCTCAACTAAAACACTTCTGAAAAAACCAATCAATATATGCAAATTAAATTCTTTTACGCTTAAGTCTTTTATAATATCCCAAAGCCCTTCAAAGGATTTTTCTTCCCGGTTTTCCTGCGCATATGCTTTAACAACAGTGATGTTGGAAATTGTATCCCCTATCTCACCGGATGATTTTTCATAAGCATCATGCCTTTTGGATCTCCATTTACTTGAAGCTTGAAAAGTTTTCCAGGTAATAAAAGTAAATGGAATAAGTGAAACACTAAATAAAAGTCCTATATGCCAGTTTGTTAAAAGTATAA
>CAYNKB010000094.1:0-2211 GCA_964397725.1 Candidatus Woesearchaeota archaeon
AGATTCTTTTTCATCTTTATAGCTTATTCGGAGAACGTGTTGCTCTTTCGTCTACTACTTCCTTGAATATCGGAAGCGTGCGGTTCCCCTTTTTCCACATTTCCCAATATATTGCATTTTCAAGAGATTTCTTTTTTTTGCCTGCTTTTATAGAGTTATCATAACCTACTGGGATAATTGCTTCAATTTGTATTTGCTGTGGAATTTCAAGCATTTGCTTTAACTGCTCGTCGGAATAGGCCCCAACCCAGCAACCTGCCAAGCCGAGGTCTACGAGCTTTAGCAAAAAGGTTTGAATTGCAGCTCCAGCCTGCTGGCGGGAATATACGCGCCCACGCTCACCGTATTGATTTTCAAGATGGGTGTCGTTGGAACAAACAACAATCAAGATATTTGACTCGTTAATCCATGTTTGCTGGCAGTTTGATGCAATTTTTTCTATCTTTTTTGGATCTTCTACAATTATAAACTGCAGGTTGTTTTGATTTCCTGCGAAGGGACCTTGCAGAGCAGAATCTATTGCTTCTAAAATATCCTTCCATGAAATCTTTTTGTTCTTGAAAGATCTTACAGAATTTCTTTTTGCCATTACCGAGTCAAATTCCATAAATATTCAAGGAGGGATGTGTATAAAAATGTTGGGTTAATTTATAATGTTGTTAGAGAATAAATTGGGATATTGCTAGCTGAATACGATAGATAAGGAGTTGTTATGCTGATAATAATTGTTTTTTCTTCCCTGATGCTCGATAGCTTGCTGTCGGGTAGTTCACTCTAATGTCTCCGCCGCCAAGAACTTTAGAACCCTGATATAGGACTATTGCCTGCCCTTCTGCTATACCTTCAAGAGGTTTTTTTAGGATGAATGTTAGTTTGCCTTTTATTCTTTTTAAGGTTCCGGACTCTAATTTAGAGAGGTGGCGTATTCTTGCTTTTATATTCCCATTTAATCTTAGGTTTGGATTTATCAGGTGAAGATTTTTTATTGTTATTCTGTCTTTTTTTAAAGATTGATGGTTTTGAGGAGCTATGACAAGTATATTTCCTTTTTTGCTTGATATATATAATTTTTCTCCATGGGAGTTTCTATAGGCATCTGAAATAATAATTCCGTTTTTTGGGCGCACTCTTTCTCCTATTGTGAAGAACATAGCTCCCGGATGAGAACCAACAATATTTCCTTCTGGAGAGAAGACTTTTCCTGGCTTTTCTTTTATTTTTTTCTTAAGGAAAGATTTGAAGTCGATGTTTCCTACGAAACAGACTCCGGCTGTTCCGTGGCGATTCCAGTTGGGAAATTTATTTTTTTTAGCTATATTTCTTACTTGGGATTTTGTCAAGCCTCCTATTGGGAATAAAGTGTGCGAGAGGTCTTCTTGGGAAAGTTGATAGAGAAAGTATGATTGGTCTTTTGTTTTATCCTTTCCAGATAAAAGAGAGAAGCCCTTTGGTGTTTTTTTGATTCTTGCGTAATGCCCTGTGGCTATGAAATCTGCTTTTAGGGATTTTGCTTTTTTCCAAAGCAGAGGAAATTTTATTATTTTATTGCAAAGAGTGTCTGGATTGGGAGTGAGGTTCTCAGAATATGACTTGAACATTGGAGCAAGAACTTTTGATTTGTACTCTTTTTCTGAATCTATAATGATTAATGGAATTTTTAGGAGAGTGGAGATTTTTTGAGCCATTCTTTTATCCTCAAGGTAAGAGCATTCTCCGGATAGAGGGTTTTTTGTATCTGAAAAGTTTTTCATGAAGGCTCCTATGACTTTGTACCCTTGTTTTTTTAAGAGAAGAGCTGCAACGCTGGAGTCAACGCCACCAGACATTCCTAATAAGATGGTTTTCATATATAGGGTGGTTTGGAAAAGTTTATAATGTTTTTCCTATGCTTATCTTTATGGTTGAAAGGGTTGAAACAGGAGGAATGATGAGTTTTGAGTATAACAAGGATTCTGGGAAAAAATTAAGCAAGGAAGAGAAAGAGGAGTTTAATAGGGCTTATCAGAGGGCTGAGGAGAGAAAAGAAAGGGAGAAGAGGAATAATTTGGTTATTTTAATTATTATTATTTTAATAATAATTTCTTTTGGTATTTGGTATTTTTTATCTTAGGGATTGAGACGACCTCACGAGGACTCGAACCTCGGACCCCATGGTCACTATTTATTTTCATAAGTAACAGCCATGTGCTCTACCAAACTGAGCTATGAGGT
>CAYNKB010000095.1:0-2167 GCA_964397725.1 Candidatus Woesearchaeota archaeon
CTAAAAGCATATATTCAGGAAGTTTTAAGAAAAGCTTCTATAAACAAAGGTGCAAAATTATATGAGCATGGTTTGTCGCTGGGAAAGACATCGGAGCTTTTGGGAATTACAAAATGGGAATTGGCAGAATACACAAGCCAGAAGCAAACTCCAGAAATAAACTACCAGACAATTAACATAAAAACAAGGGCTAAAATGGCTCTGGAGTTTTTCTCATGATTATAAGAAAAGCAACGACTAAAGATTTGGAGATTATTAAAAAACTCAATCAAGAACTTTTTTTTGATAATAATAAGTTTGATGAAACTCTTGATATAAATTGGCCTAAAAAAAATCTACAATATTATAAGAGTAAGATATTAGGTAGTGAATCTACAGCATTCGTCGCTTTGATAAACAAAAAAGTAGAAGGTTACCTTATAGGATCTATATGTAAATGGGAAGATTATCGAAAAATAAGTAAGATGGCAGAAATAGAAAATATGTTAGTTAATTCTAATCTTCGAGGCAAAGGAATAGGTACTAAACTTATTCAAGAATTTCTGCACTGGGCAAAAGATAATGATGTAACAAGGGTTAGACTCTCTGTATATGCAAAAAATACAGAGGCAATAAAATTTTATAAAAAAAATGGATTTTTTGACTACAGCAGGACAATGGAGTACAAAATATGAAAGCCATAATCTTTGACTCAGGAGCCCTAATAACTTTGTCTATGAATGGGCTCCTTTATGTGCTTGAAGAGCTTAAAAGAAACTTTCCAGGAAAATTTTTAATAACTCACAGCGTGAAAAGAGAAGTAATAGACCGCCCTATAAATGTTCCAAGATTTGAACTTGGGGCTCTAAGAGTGCAAAATTTAATTGACCTTGGTGTCTTAGAGCTGCCGGAATCCCTAGGAGTTTCACATGAAGAAATCCAAAAAGAAACTCAAAAGTTAATGACTGCTGCAAATGATTTGATTAGAATAGATGGAAAGCCGATAGATATAGTAAGCGAGGGGGAAATGTCCTGCCTTGCTTTAAGCGCAATAATCTCAAAGAAAAATATAGATAGCATAATAGCAATAGACGAAAGAACAACCCGTATTTTAGCGGAAAAACCTGAAAGCCTTGAACAGCTTATTTCAAAAAAGATGCACAAAAGAGCAGAATTGAAAAGCCAAAACATTTCTCTTTTCTCAAAATTCAGGTTTATCCGTTCATCAGAATTAGTTTACGTAGCCTTCAAAAAAGGAGTTCTGAATATTTCAGGCCCTAAAACCTTGGAAGCAGTTTTATACGCCACTAAATTCACAGGCTCTTCAATTTCCTTTGATGAAATTAAAGCGTTAAAGAAGCTTTAATTTTATTTATTTAGCTTTATTTTTTATCTTTCCGTATATCCAGCCGAGCACGATCCCATAAAAAATATAGACAATAGGCACTAACACCATGAGAGCCACGTCAAGCCAGGGCAAGTATAGAACGCCGTCAACAAAGATAAACAACCAGAAACCAATATAATGAATAGCCTTCATTAAGTCGTTACTGACGCAGATGCCAGGCATAGCACAATCGCTCAAATAAAACAGGGGTAGTATTAGTGCAATTACACCTATAATCAATCCAATAATCCCGCCCTTCAGCCAATAACTCCAATCTTTCCAACCCATATTACACCAAACTTTTCCAACCTTATAAATCCTGCTTTCCAATTATCTCTTTGACCTTATCCCAGTGGTCTTCATCAACTATATACCCTATGC
Source organism: Candidatus Woesearchaeota archaeon (assembly GCA_964397725.1). Taxonomy (GTDB): domain Archaea; phylum Nanobdellota; class Nanobdellia; order Pacearchaeales; family GW2011-AR1; genus CAYNKB01. The sequence continues at coordinate 1,748 of CAYNKB010000095.1, forward strand.
ATCTTCCAGCTCCGCACTTGCAAATATGCTCCTTAAAATCCTCCAAATCATATCCATAATTATAATTTAATTCCTCTCCTTTCTTTATATCCCTCAAAGCAATAATCCAAATCCTATCATCTTCAATTTCAATCTCGCAATTCGGCTCACAGCTGTGGTTCATGTATCTTGCAGGATTCCATTCCACATTGCCATCTATATCAAATTTATCATTAAGCTCAAAAATATAAACTGCCCCGCATTCCTTGTTTCCAAGAGACAATTCCAACTGCCTTTCTGCCCTCTTCTCCGCTTCCTCTTTGCTTATTTTATCCCCAACATATTCAATAATTTTTGTGCCTTTCTCTATGTCTCTTTTGGCAAAGATCCCCATTCCATGAACCTTAGAATCCTCTATAAAATACAATTCTTCCTGTTCAT
>CAYNKB010000096.1:0-2075 GCA_964397725.1 Candidatus Woesearchaeota archaeon
TGAGTTTTATGAGCGCAAATTTTCTTGTATCAAAATCCAAGTCTCTCTTCAAAACCCTCATTAAATAGTCTATCTTGACATAGTCGCCCTTTCCCTGAAGGTTTTTTTCAACGTCAATTCTCGTAATCCCCTTTTCTTCCATGCCTGAGAATACTAAATTGTGTTTATAAGAATTGTTATACTGGTAAAACAGGAAAGTCAATTGACAAATTCTACAAGTCTTCTAGCCCTCCATGGACTTTGCAATTTTCTTATCGCATTTGCCTCAATTTGTCTAACCCTTTCCCTGGTAAGTCCTTTTCTTCTTGCGATATCTTCATAAATAAGCCCCTCAAAATATCTCATAACAATAACCTCTCTTTCCCTATCGCTTAAGGTTTTCAAAGCAGCTATAATTCTTTTTGATAACTCATTTTGTTTATATCTAGAATCTGGCGGTTCTGCTCTATAGTCCTCTAATCTTTGATATTCAGTATATTCTTTTTGTGATAAGTCAGACAGTAATTTCAGTTCATCTCTTCTAAAGCTCCTCTCACTAACAATCTTTTTCGGCCTATCAACTAAATTCTTGAGCTCATCTGGAAAAACGTCATCTTCAAATAAAAATATTCCATTGATTCTATAAAATTCACAAACTTTCTTTTGTACATCTTGATCTGGGTAGTATCTTAGATTCTCTATATCCAAATATCTCTGATAACTAACACCTATTTGTTTTGCAGCGGATTTAGGACTCAAACCAAGATTTTCCCTTGCAGTTACTAAAGAAGCATTTTTAATAATTGATTCAAGTATAACTCTAAACTTTAGTTGAGGTGCTGCTTGTTTAGCAGCCTCCCGTTCTTCATAGTCCACAGCAAAATAATAAAAAAAACCTATATATACTTTCGCCTTCTAAGAAAATAAACTTTAAGCCTTTGACTTCAATTCAATGCAGACACCAGCAGCAACTGTTGCTCCAGCATCTCTTATTGCGAATCTTGCCATATGTGGATTTACAGCTTGTGTTTCCAAAACCAAGTTGCCAATTGGCTTCAATCTTACTTTAGCAAGATCTCCATTTTTCAAAAAGTCTGGATTTGATGTTTTAGTTCCGTCTGGGCTTGTCTTTTCAATTAATTCTACAAATTGGCACGGCACCTGTGCTGTGTGAACGTGAAATACCGGAGTATATCCTTTAGCAATAACTGTTGGGTGTGCAATAACTGCAATCTGTCCTACGAATTCCTCAACAACTGTTGCAGGCTTTGCAGCATCGCAAATAACATCTCCTCTGGCAACATCCTTCTTTCCAATTCCTCTTATGTTGACTCCAACGTTGTCTCCAGCCTCTGCCTGCGCCAAAGATTCATGGTGCATTTCAACGCTCTTAATTTCTCCAACAACTCCCTTTCCAGTTCTTCCTGGCAGGATTATAATCTTTTGTCCAGCTTTCATTACTCCTGTTTCAATCTTTCCAACTGGAACAGTTCCGATTCCTGTAATTTCATAAGCGTCCTGAATTGGCATTCTTAATGGAAGTCCTGTTGGCTTTTCCGGCAATTTCAAATTGTCAAACTGCTCAAGCAAAGTAGGTCCTTTGTACCATGGAAGATTTGCAGATTTCTTTGTCAAATTGTCTCCCTTAAATCCTGAAATAGGTATGAACTGCATAGTGTCTGGCTTGTATCCTGCCTGCTTTAAAATAACTGAAACATCTGATTTTATCTTATTGAATTCCTCTTCCTTGTACGCAACCGTGTCCATCTTATTTACAAGAACGTGAACTTCACCGACTCCCATTGTTCTCAAAAGCCATATGTGTTCCTTAGTTTGTGGCTGTACTCCAGCTCCTTGTCCTGCAGCAACTACCAAGAAAGCAGCGTCTGCTTGGCTCGCTCCAGTAATCATGTTTTTAATAAAGTCTCTGTGCCCAGGTGCATCAATTATTGTAACTTCATATTTTTGCGTTAGTAATTTTTGGTAAGAAAGGTCAATTGTAACTCCTCTTTCCCTCTCTTCCTTGAATTTATCCATAAAATAAGCGAATTCAAATCCTACTTTTCCATGCTTTACAGCTTCTGCTTTAAGTTTAT
>CAYNKB010000097.1:0-1944 GCA_964397725.1 Candidatus Woesearchaeota archaeon
GTATAAAAATCTTTCTCTCCAGATAGATTTAAATACCTTCAGAAAAACTTATCTTGATGCAGAGTAGAACTCAGGTAAAAGTGCGCTTGAAAAGAAAAACAAATCCAGAGCTAGCTGAAACTATCTCCCTGGCTCTGAAACACAAGTCTTGGCTTAAAACAGCCTACATTTTATCAGGGCCAACAAGGCTTCATTCTTCTATCAGTCTTCAAAAAATAGATTCAGAAGCAAAAATCGGAGACACCGTATTAATTCTTGGCAAAGTTCTTTCACAGGGCTCGCTTTCCAAGAAAGTGGCAATCTGCGCCCTTTCAATATCACAGAAAGCGAAAGATAAATTAAAGGAATCCAAGTCCGAATTTATTTCAATCGCGGAAGAAATTAAAAAGAATCCAAAAGCTGAAGGATTGAAGGTGTTAAAATGAAATTAATAATTGACGCGCAGGGAGCAGCCTTGGGGCGTTTGGCAAGTTATGCAGCAAAACAGGCATTGCAGGGCAAGTCTGTAATTATTGTAAACTGCAACGAAGCAGTAATCATTGGAGGAAAGAGAAGCATAATAAATGAATATTTAATTACAAGGCAAAGAGGCGGAGCAAGCCTTAGAGGCCCTTTCTTCCCGAAGAATCCTGAAAGAATAGTAAAAAGAACAATTCGCGGAATGCTTCCTTTCAGGCAGGGGCGCGGTGCAGACGCTTTGAAAAGAGTAATGTGCTATAACAAAACTCCGGAAGAATATAAGGATGCAAAGAAAATAGTTTCAGGAAAAGAAAAGAAGACAACAACAATTAAATTATCGGAATTATCAAAGGAAATTTAAAATGAATCCGGAAAAAACAATTTACTCGGGAAAAAGAAAAACTGCAATTGCTAAAGTCCGCGTAACTCCCGGCTCTGGAAATATATTTTATAATCATCTTCCTCATGTAGAATTAAACTTGTTCCATCGTCTTGCTTTAATAGAGCCGATAAGAATTTATGAGAAGGAGCTCGGCGGTTTAAAAAACGACTTTCATGTAAAGACTCATGGCGGTGGAAAAGAAGCGCAGATTCAGGCGTCAAGATTGGCAATAGCCCGCGCCCTTGTTGCTCTGACAGGCTCTGAAACATTAAGAAAAGCATTTATTCAATACGATAGAAATATGGTTGTTCAGGATTCAAGAAGAAAAGAAACCCGTAAGCCTGGAGACTCCAAAGCCCGTGCAAAGAGGCAGAAGTCATTCAGATAAAATGAGAAACTTAGAATTATCACCTATAGAAAGTTTATTTCCCGGCTTATTATTTTTAACTATTTTACATTTGAAGGGAAGTGTATACGATCCAGCAGTTTATCTCCCAGAACATAATCAGCAACCAATATATAATTCAAATCCTGTAAGCTCCAAAGGAAGGCGCCCAAATAGTGAACAGGTAAATAGAAAGTACAGGCATTATGCCACAAGAAAAACTGCTGCGAATTAGGGATAATCACAATTTATTTATATTCTCCAATCCCTTTTGAGTAAGTTTATATTCAGAATGGCTTTGCATAGAATTTCTCAGTCCAGAAACTTTTATAACACTTCCCTCAACAAAGCCGAGGCCTTCCAAATTATTAATTCTATAATATATGCTTTCCAGTGAAATTTCTCTAGGATTAATTTTTAATCTTGCAGCTATTTCATCTCGAATACTTACACAATCTTTCGTAGTATTTCCATCTAAACACCGATAGACATCCTTTTCCGATACTGCTCTTACAAAAAACCTAGTACGCTCAACTTTAAAAGAATTATAGGGATGTAAATGTATAAATTTCTATAAATTATCCAAAGGATTCTGAACTTTCTTTATCTGTTCGCTTGAAATATGAGTATACAACTGCGTCGTATTCAAACTTGAATGCCCGAGCATGCTTTGTATAATTCTTATATCTGTTCCATTTTCAAGCAAGTGAGTTGCAAA
>CAYNKB010000098.1:0-1905 GCA_964397725.1 Candidatus Woesearchaeota archaeon
GTAAAAATAATAAAAGAGACTGAGGAAGAAAGGGATTTTGAAAGATTTCTGCAGGATGTAGTTTCTCCAACGAAGTTCAAGAATATTGAGATGAAAGACAATATTGTCACAATCACTGCCGGGAGCATGCAGAACAAGGCTGGGCTGATAGGAAGAAACAGAAGAAGATTTGAGGAGCTTAAGAAAATCCTCCAGGATTTGTTTGGATTTGAGCTGAGGATTGTTTAATAATCACCTAATCACAATAATATTTTTAAACGGCTGCAAAGTTTGAATTTTATGTATACAGATATTTTCAGCCATATGTATTATGCATATCTTCAAATAAGATTCAAAAAAGCTCTTGATTCTGAAAAATATGATGAAGCAGAAAAAATACTAAGTTCTTTTCCTCCTGCTGATTGTAGGGGTGAAATACCTGGCTGCAAAAATGAAGTAAATATCAGAGCACTAACTTTGCTAGAAGGATATCGTGCTCTTGCTACAGAAATTGCATCTGCTTCAAAAAGTAAATTAGAGGATTTGAAAAATGCTAAAGACGCGGATTCTCAATTGCTGGAACAAGGCAGAAGAGAGGATTCTCAATTATTAGAACAATTAGGAAGATTTTAGTTTTAAAAACATTTAAAAACTGATTTTTCAAGGTAATATAACATATTAAGATGGGATTGTTTAATGCTAAAAAAGTAATGAAGAAGAGCAAGAAATTTAGATGGAGCCAGAAGTCTTACAAAGCAAGGGTAATGAATCTGAAAGTAAAGTCTGATCCGCTGGGAAGAAGCTCGCAGGCGAAAGGAATAGTTATTGAAAAATTTCAAAAAGAAGCTGCACAGCCTAACTCTGCAATGAGAAAATGCTGCAAGGTGCAGTTGATTAAGAATGGCTTGTCTGTTGGAGCTTTTATCCCGGGAAATTTAGCCCAGAAATTTATTGACGAGCATGATGAAGTTATCATAGAAAGAATCGGCGGAAAAAAGGGAAGAGCTAAGGGAGATATAAGAGGGATCAGATTTCAGGTAATTAAAGTAAATGATCAGCCATTGCATCTGCTTGTGCACGGCAAGATAGAGAAGGGAAGAAGATAATGATGAGACAACTATTAGATGATACAGAGGTAAGAATGCTGATTGAATGCCAAGGAAGAAATTTATTTGCAAGTACAGAAGGAATTGCATCACAAGAAGATGTAGAAAAAATATTAGCATATCAAATAGCTGCTGGATTAAATCAAGATTATTTTGGACAGGAAAATCAAGGAGAATCAAACTAATGGAACAGGAAATTAAACAAGAACACAAGGAAGAAAAGAGCGAAGAATTCAAAGCATTTGACTTGTATGACACTACGGGCATTGAAATAAAAGACCCTGCGTTGAAGCCTTACATAAACCTAAGAGGAAGCCTTCTTGTGAAATCCCATGGAAGGAATTTAGGAAAGGCAGCCAAGATGAAAGTCAATATTATTGAAAGGCTTGCAAACAGAATTGCAGTTCCAGGGCATATCGGAAAGAAGCACAGAATAATAACAGCATGGAGCTCAGGAAAATACAACAGAAACATGAAGACAGTTTTGGAGGCTTTCAGAATGATTGAAAAGAAAACAAACAAGAATCCAATTCAGGTTTTGGTAAGCGCGGTTGAAAACGGCTCTCCAAAAGATGAGATTACAGTTATTGAGCATGGCGGAGCAAGATATCCGCAGGCTGTTGACACCAGCCCGATGAGGCGCGTTGACTTGGCAATAAGATGGATTGTTCAGGGTTCTTATGGAAAGGCATTCGGAAAAAAGAAAAAGATGGCTGAGACTCTTGCAAATGAAATAGTTCTTGCCTCTGAAGGAAATATGGATTCTTATTCAATGGGAAAGAAGAACGAGGCTGAAAAGCAAGCGGATTCTGCGAGATAA
>CAYNKB010000099.1:0-1810 GCA_964397725.1 Candidatus Woesearchaeota archaeon
AGAAGTCATTTCCTCCGATTATATTTACCAAAGCTCCTGTGGCGTGCGATATATCAACATCCAGCAATGGATTTCTAATGGCTTTTTCAACAGCATCCTTTGCCCTGTTCTGGCTGTCAGACTCCCCTATTCCTATCAACGAAACTCCTCCATTTGAAACCACTGCTTTGACATCTGCAAAATCTAAATTCACAAGCCCTGCCTTTGTAATCAATTCTGTTATTCCTTTCACAGAATTTGTCAAAATTTCATCCGCAACTTTAAATGCTGTATGAATAGGGAGCTCTGGAGCAATTTCAAGCAGTTTATCATTAGGAATAACGATTAAAGTATCAACGATAGAAGCCATTTTTTCTAGTCCATATTGCGCATTTTCAATTCTTTTTTGCCCTTCAACTGTAAATGGAAGAGTCACAACTCCAATTGTCAAAGCTCCGGCTTTCCTTGCAATCTCTGCAACTACCGGTGCTGCTCCCGTTCCGGTATTATGGACTAAAAATCCGTCGGCAACAAAATTCTGGCTCCTTTCTACGGTAATGTCATAAAGTTGTTCGTCTCCAATCTCTTTTATAGACATAATCCTATTAAATCCGAAGTTCTCAAAAAATTTGGGAAGTTTTCTGCTTCTGAACTTATATAAGAAATTTGTCCCATTTCTAACATTATTATGCGCAAGTTCTCCTGTTAGGTCTTGGGTTCTATAAATCCTTAATATCCAAGAAGTAGATTCCTTAGCTTCTTTTGAATTTGGAGCTTTTATCATTCTTATTCTGGAAGAAACATTGCTTGTTCTTAGTCCGATGCCGTCGCATAAAACCTTTAATTGCCTTATTAAATTCTCGCTGGACATCTCAAATTTAATCTCTTTCTTTGGCAATCCCGTTTTTCCCATCTGAATAGAATAAGATCCATCGCTGTCCGCCAAGCCGGTAATAAGTGCCTTTTTGTGATATTTGGATAATGAAAAAATCCATTCTGGAATCTCTTTTTCATTTGCCCTTTTGTGCAGGCCAAGTTTTTTCAAAAGCTCGCAAATCTTTTTTGAGTCAAAGTAATACCAATTGTCGCTTTTCTTCATTTTATTTCCAAAAGCTTTCTCAAATAAATCAAGATATTTCTCTTTGTTTTTTTCTTTAGAGATAGACAAGCATACTTTCCATGTATCTTTTGATATATTGAGCCACCCATCTCCCAATAAAAATCCATAAAGCTTGCAGAAATCTTTATCTTCGCATATCTCATCAGGCAGGCTTTCAAGCTCTATTTGTTCAGGCAGTTCTCTTGCAACAACTAACAAATCTCCTTCTTTTAATTCTTTTAATTCAGTCCATCTAAGGGTAAAGTCGGAGAATCTTCCATTGCTTAGCTCGTTTTTAGGAATAACTTTCAAGAACGGATGGTCATAAGAGGCGTATGTTGTTCTATTTTTTGTTTTAAGCTCAAATACTTTTTTTACTCCAACATTTACAGCGTCCAAAACTCTTCTCTTGACTAATTTATCGTCGTCATAAGCATACACCATGCTTCCTGGTTTAATTTGATCTATTCTAACAGGCCCATGAGGGTTAGTAGGTATGAGCGAACTTCCTCTTAAACAGCCCCCACCCAGTCCGCAAGTAATAAAAGCCATATCGCACTCTCCTAATTTCTTTTTTATTTCCTGCTCAGATTCTCTTGCCGCCTGCTCTCCTATTTTTGGATTGCTTCCAGCTCCAAGTCCATGAGTCAATTCTCTCCCAATTAAAATCTTGGAATCAACATTTGTATACAGCAAATCCTGCGCGTCCGTATTTACAGCTATAATCTCGCA
>CAYNKB010000100.1:0-1795 GCA_964397725.1 Candidatus Woesearchaeota archaeon
ACTCGCAATCTTGCTTTTGTATAATGGAGTCAAGATTTATGGGGCAGGCAATTCTAACTTATCTGGACAAGTTGCTACCGGCATAGGCACAGTTTCTGCTTCTGCTTTAGATGTATTGCCAAAAGGAACGCCCGATATTTACGGGAGTGAGCTTGGAGTATCATATGATGATGTCTCCGCAAGCAATCCTCAATTGGCAGATGCAACTATGGCAAAGCTGACAAAATATGAAGATATGCAATTAGACAGTACCCAAATGGAGAGATATATCCAAATTGGAAGTTCAATTGCGTGTGAATATTGTTGTGGTGCTAAAACCCTAGTATTTGAAAACGGAGAGCGAGCTTGTGGATGCGCTCATAGTTATGCTATGAGGGGATTAGCAAAATATCTGCTGACAAAGCATCCTGAAATGTCTGATATAGAAATCTTGAATGAATTAGGAAAATGGAAAGTTCTATTCTTTCCAGGAGTTCATGAAAAGAAAGCTGAAGTTCTAAAAGCAAATGGAATCGATTACACAAATAAAACCGTGGGATATGTCTATCTTGCTTCAAACATTTACAGGGGCGCAGAAAATCAGGCAACTGCAAGTGCTGCAGGAAGCGGCGGTAGTCAGATGGTTGGCGGTTGCTAAAGGAATTTTATTTTTTATTTTTCCCTTTAGCATTTTTTAACTAAATATATGGAGAACAAAAATGGATTGCTGTGAAAATACAAAACAAAACAAGAAAGAAAACAGAGAAGAGCGAATGAAAGGAGGTAAGAGCATGGCAGAAGTAAAGAAAAGCACCCTATTGTGGATAGTAATCGGAGTATTAGTTATAGCAACAATATTCCTGACGTTTAAGGCATCTTCAATAGGAACAGGGGCTGCACAATCAACTGCATCAGCAGCTAAAACTGTCGCATCAACCGCTTCGAGCGGAATGGTCGGCGGCTGCTAACAACAAAATGGAAGTAAAGAAAAACACGTTAATGTGGATTGTCATAGGGGTGCTGTTTTTGTCAGTACTTTTTTTGACATATAAAGCATCAACTATAAATGGAAACGCGGCTGCGGGAGATTCTGGAAAGCTAGATACAACTGGCTGGTCAGAGAATGAGAAGATGAACTATGAAATGCATGGAACGGTTCCTGCAAGAATTCAAGGAACAGTAGCTGCATCTAGTGCATCAAGCGGGGCAGGAATGGTCGGCGGGTGCTAACTATCATAAAATTTATTTTTTTATTTTTTTAATTTAGAATAAGTAAACAGAGAGAAAGAACAATGATAAAGACAGACATAAAAAACAAACAAGAGAAGAAGATTAAAAGAAATAGTCGCACATATAAGATATTAGGATTATTTCTAATATCTTTTTTGAGTTTAATTGTAGTTCTGCCTAGTGTCATGGCTCATTGCCCTCTTTGCACTGCTGCCACAATTGTCGGGGTTGGAGTAACGAGGTCTCTTGGATGGGACGATTCTATTGTAGGCGTATTTGTCGGGGCAATGATTGTTTCTTCTGCACTTTGGGTTAATAATATATTCAAAAAAAGAAATATAGGTGGAAATGCATTTTTGAGAATGGGGAGTATAACTGTTGCTACCTTCGTTCTTACCGTATTAAGCTTTTATTATGCAGGAATATTTGGTCCGGCAAATACTTATAGAATATTTGGGATGGAGAAAATAATCTTTGGCTCAATCTCTGGAGCGATAGTTTCATTTGCAACTTTGTTCACAAGTAATGAAATAAAGAAGAGAAATGAAGGAAGAGTATTGTTCAATTATCAAACTATGGCTATCAC
>CAYNKB010000101.1:0-1783 GCA_964397725.1 Candidatus Woesearchaeota archaeon
GTATCATAGCCACATAAGATTCAAGCAGCACGTCTATATTTGCCTTTTTAATCTGGACAGACATAGGTCTAAAGTATCCTTTATTGATGTATTCTATCGCCTTTCTTAGAAAAAGCTTGTTGGCAAATTTGATGTATCCTCTTGCAGCCTTAAATTCCTGAAACTCCTCTTTTTTCTCCTTTGATTTGCTCTTCAGTTTTCTTATCAAGTTCTCGCTTATGCTTAGCTCCTTAAGGAATTTCTCCCTGTCCTTTGCAGCGATGGTAACTTCCACATCAGACTGTGATCTGTTGTAAGATATTCTTTCCAGATTTGTCTTGTCGGATTTTGCAGGAAGCTTCTTAACAAGAGATATGTTCTTTAATAAATCAGGTATAGAATTATTGAGAATTTTTATGTTTCTTTTCAAAGAGTCTATTGTTGCAGAAAGAATTTTTCTTTCTTCTGGATTTGAGAAATCCAGCCTGGAGATATAATTAGAAATCTCTTTTAATATATTTATTTCCGTATCTATATTTCTCTTTAGTTCTTCAATCATAGTAGCTGGTCAATTTGTTTATGAAAATTGAATATTTCCCTCTTAGCTTCAGCAATTTTTTCCAAGTCTTTCCCTTTTTCAGCTTTTTCAAGCTCGCTGATAGCGTCTTTTATCCCTGTAAGAAGCTGGGCTAGCAGAGTCACCTCTTCCTTTTCCATATCCCTAAAAACAAGAATTAGTTTAAATATGTTTCAATTGCCCTTATCCCTCGATATTGTACTTGCTCAATACCTGTATGGGGTTTTTATAATATTCATTTATTATCTTTCCAATTTCATCAAAGCCGAAGACTTTGTTTTTGTAAAGAGAGTATAATAGTTTGGATCTTACTATAAACTCGCGCTGCAGGCTTTCCACGGAAAGCCCTCTTTTCACAGAAATCTTTTCAAATACTTTGCTTTGCTTTTTAAAGTAAAATACGTCTTTTTCTGCATCCCACATAAATGGAGTATTTACCAATGCCGTTCCATCCCTGTTGACATTGACTATTTCAACTATTTCCCTTACTCTTCTGGTTTCATGTTTTTGCACAATGGCGTGAGTCGCAATTGCAACGCAATCTAGGCTGTTAACCAATGTAGGAGAAAGCTCAATAGGAGGAGTCTGCAGTCTTCTTATCAGCGTATCCACCGAATCCGAGTGCATAGTGCTCAGAGAAGAGTGTCCGGAAGCCATTCCTTGAAACAATACGTAAGCTTCCTTTCCTCTTACCTCTCCAACAATTAAATATTCTGGGTTCTGCCTGAATGAGCTTTTTAGGAGTTCAAATAAATCTATCTCTCCTATTTTTCCAACTCCAATTGAAGTCCTTGCAACCGCAGGAATCCAGTTCTCTCTTGGAAGGTTAATTTCTCTAGTATCTTCTATCGAAACGACTCTCGCAGCAGGAGGTATAAAAAATGCCAAAGCATTAAGCAAAGTTGTCTTTCCAGAAGCCGTTCCTCCAGTAATAAGAATATTTGACTTATGCTCTATCAAAAGCCAGAAATATGCAAGCATCTCTGGGCTTAAAGTATTCATTGCTATTAGTTGCGTAGGAGTCCATGGAACTTTAGTGAATTTACGAATAGTAAATGTCGGTCCTCTTGAAGTAACATCTTTTGTATATGTTGCATTTACTCTGCTTCCGTCAGGCAAAGAGCCGTCAAGCAATGGCTGAGCGTAAGAGATATATCTTCCAGTTCTCTGGGCAAGTTTTTCAACGAAATTTGCAAGCTTATCTATGTCTTTGTAAGAAATGTTTGT
>CAYNKB010000102.1:0-1779 GCA_964397725.1 Candidatus Woesearchaeota archaeon
GAAACTACCGTCCTCGCAGCAGGAAACCCAAAGCTCGGGCGCTTCGACCCCTACACTCCAATTCCACAGCAGATAGACATCTCCCCAGCGCTATTAAGCAGATTTGACGTAATCTTTATAATCCGCGACTTGCCAAACAAAATCCAGGATGAAGCAATTGCAACACACGTATTAGAAGAGCACAAGCAGGAAGTAATAAGAGATATAATAGATCCAAAATTGCTAAGAAAGTATATTGCCTATGCAAAGCAAAAAATCAAGCCTAAACTGACAGATGAAGCCATAGAAGAAATAAAAAACTTCTATGTAAAACTCCGTAATCAGCAAATCCGTTCAGAATCAGATATAAAGCCCATCCCAATTACAGCCCGTCAGCTTGAAGGAATTATCCGCCTTTCAGAAGCGCACGCAAGAATGCATCTAAGCGAGCAAGTAAAAAAAATTGATGCTCAAAAAGCGATTGAAATTCTAAAAATGTCGCTCCAACAAGTAGGCTACGACGAAGAATCCCAGTCCTTTGACATAGACAAAATGACCACAGGCATAACTTCTTCTAAAAGAGGAAAAATACTTTCAGTAAGAGAAGCCATCTCCCAGCTTGAGTCAAAAATTGGAAAATTAATCCCTCTTGAAGAAATCCAAAAGGTTTTAGAAGGAAGGATTACAAATATGGAACTGGAGGACGCGCTCTCACAGCTTGCAAAATCTGGAGACATATTCCACCCTAAAAAAGGATTTATTCAAAGAACATGAACGCAATAGAAACAGAACAATACAAAAGGCACACAGCATATAAGCTGAGAATCGGCTCAATACTGGAAGGAAAACAAATCTTAGAGGGAGAGAAATTAAAATTCATAGAGTCTCAGGGAAAGAGCGTATCAAGAACAAATGTTATCGCAAACATAACCGACAAATATATTCAGGACGGAGAGAAAAAATTTGCATCAATAACCCTGGACGATGGAACTGGACAGATAAAAGCAAAAGTATTCGGGGAAGATATAGAGAAATTCTCGGCTTTATCCCAAGGAGATACAATCCTTGTCATCGGGCTTCTAAGGTCTTGGAACAATGAAATTTATCTTACTCCTGAAATAATAAAAAAGAAAGCTCCGGAATATCTCCTAATAAGAAAACTTGAGTCAGAAGCCTCACAGCCAAAAACTCTGGAAAAAGAAAAGCTCTTTGAATTAAAAGACAAGCTGATAACAAAATTAAAAGAATCTGAAAAAGACGGCGGGCTTGACATAGACAAGATTATCCTTGACTTAAAAGAGCCACCGGAAGTTATTAACACCGAAATTAAAAAGCTCCTTGAAGACGGTGTTGCCTACGAGCCTCGCCCGGGAAAATTGAGATATCTAGGATGATAGTCAAAACATTTACAGCAGCTAAAGCATTCATAAAATATAAAGATAAAGTTCTTATTCTAAAAGAGTCTTCAAAATATTTAGATGGAGCCAATGCCGGAAAATTTGATGTTGTTGGAGGAAGATTAAAGGCTGGAGAAAAATTTAAAGAAAGTCTAATAAGAGAAATAAAAGAAGAAACAAACTTAGATATAAAATTGGGAAAACCTTTTCATGTAGGCGAATGGTTTCCAAAAGTAAATGGAGAAGAGTGGCACATCATTGGAATTTTCTTAGAATGTAAAACAGACTCAAATCAAGTAAAATTAAGCGAAGACCACGATTCTTATGAATGGATAAATCCCAAAGATTACAATAATTACAACCTAATAGATAATTTAAAACCGGCTTTTGAAGCATATTTAGA
>CAYNKB010000103.1:0-1779 GCA_964397725.1 Candidatus Woesearchaeota archaeon
CAAGTTTTTCAACGAAATTTGCAAGCTTATCTATGTCTTTGTAAGAAATGTTTGTCCTCAAGTTTCTATAAACTCTATGGATAACATAAACAGGAGTATCCGCTCCATTGCACTCTATATCTTCTATAAAATAGTCTCTGATTACAGGGTCTATTTCATTCATTCCTATAAAGTCTCTGAATAAATAATAAAAAATCTTGTTATAAGTTTCAGAACTCATTTTTATGTTTAATTCATCAATTAAAAGTCTGGCTGTCTTATCTATGTAATTGCTTGTAGCATCCAGAGTTTTATCAACAGCAACATTTACATTTATCAAATCAAACATTGCCTCTTCCAATTTCTCTAACGCTGCCTTTTCATATTCCTCAAGTCTTGGTTCCTCAAGCTCATAAACAAGCTCGCTCGTTTGGTTGTCCCAGTATATATGCGCCGAAGCATACGGCGGGATAAGCATATACCTAACGTCAACGCTCTTCTTATCCACGAGTTTTGGCAGGGCAGGCACATTAGGGTTAAGATTTAAAGTTATCACCATCTTAGCAAAATAACATTTGTAATTTATTTAAAGCTATGGATAACTGCATTTTTTATCTGCCCGATATTTCCTTTATTTCAACAACACTTTCTGCCCCAGCATCACTACCCTTGTTAGTAAAAGAGAACCTATATGGAGTTGAGGATATTGTAATTTTCTTTTCTTTAATTTCTTCCGTTCCTTCCAAATATTTTATATCTGCAATGTTAGAATAATCCAGAATTAGCGTTATGTTATAGGCTTTTTGAGTTTTAGAGCTTCTCGCCGTAATTCTGCCTATATCTACATCCTGCCCTTCTTCAGTTAAAGGCTCAGTTATATCATTTAAGACGATAGTTATTTTATCACTCTCAGAATTAAAGTAAAGATCGCCTTTTTTAAGAGTTACATCAACATTTCTTGCATTTCCAGGAGCTCCGCTTATGATTATATTTGTCTTGTCATCAATTAAATTTAAGAGTCCGATAGACTGCTCTATTACTGCCCTATCTTTTGATTCATTAATTTTTGGAGTTATAAAAGCCAAGACAAGCCCTATCAATGCTAATCCAATTAATGTATACAACACAGTTTCAATCCATATTTGCCCCTTTCTTTCTTTCATTTTAATCTATCATTATCCTAGTGTGACTTCAGTACTGTCGCATTGGATAAATTTTATTGAATCCGAAGCTTCGCATACTCTGCCTGACTTCAAAACAGCATGCACTTCAACTTTATCAAATTGATTTCTATTTTCAGAGCTATAAACGTAAGTTCTTAACTCTCCTGATGAAGGTATTTCTATTGCTCCTCCAGCAAGCATTGTAACATCACTAACTCCCAAAGGATCCGATGTTGCTCTTGCTTTCTCCGAAGAGCCCTCTTTAATAAATACAAGGTCAAATCCATCAACTAGCTTCTCTTTCTCAGCATCTATGCTTCCGGCTTTTATTGAAGCTCCATGATTTCCCTCGGAATCATAGCAGTTATACTGAATAACCTTATCTCCATCTTCAAAATTCTCTTCAAAAGTAAAATAACTCTTATAATCAACACATTCAGTGCTATCATTCAGAGTATCCTTAACAAACGGAATGAGAAATGTAGCAACGAGAGTTACAGCTGCCACAGTAATAAGGATAAGTAAAAGAACCGCAATAACCGGAGATAAACCTCTTTTGCCTTTCATGTTAAATCTACTTTACAGTAGTCTCCACACCATAATTTGTGTCGCATATAAATGCTTTTTTATTGCTGTT
>CAYNKB010000104.1:0-1732 GCA_964397725.1 Candidatus Woesearchaeota archaeon
CGAGCAGGGTCCTTTTTGAAAATAACACAATCGAAAGATTGTTTGAAATATTTACATAAGTTAAACATTAACAAAATGAAAGGGAAAATATTATGCCACCACGACGATTCAAAGGCAAACCTGTCATTCATGAACAAATCTCTTCGCTGATTGAGGAAGGAGAAGAAACCAGCGAAGAACTCTGGAAAATGCAAGTAACTCTTGGAGAAGAAATCATGGATGATTTCGAAAAACACTATAAGGAAACCGCTCGGACGATTTTCTTCAACTCTCGGCAGAGATAGGAGGTCTTCTATGGCGACGACTTATGGGATTTTAGCAACTTCAGTGATTCTTTCCTTCGCATTCTTGATTGTGATAGGAAAGTTTCTGTTAAGAAAAGGAGGGTAAAAAGAATAAGTATTTGTAGGGAATTGGGTGATATTCGGGTAAGAAAACAAAGGGTAATTCCAATGGGGAAAAGCAGGAAGAATGATACTACAACACATATGCGCAACATTCAAAACCTTCTAAAGAAAGGAGATGAAGAAGCAGTAGTAAATTATTTCCTCGGACTTCGACGACACAAACCAGCATCGTGGATAAATATTTTTGAGGGTTTGGAAGAGGATCAAATAATCGTGATTGATATTCTTCTATCGACTCTCGAAGATAAATCTTTAGATAAGAAAAATAAAGCCCTCATCGCAGAGATGTGTTGGGTTTACAATTCTTATCTGAAAGAAGAGTTCGGGGAAGTCATAGCAAAAACATTTTTCTCTGGAACAGCTGGAGAAATTGTTTGGTTTCCGAAAGTGGCATAAGGGGTTCAATAAAAAAGGGAAAGAGTATGGGAAAAAAGAATGTGTTTTATTATCCGGCAGAGGAAGAAGAACTTAAGAAACAAGAAGAGGAAGGAGTCAAAGAAAAAGGGAAGAAAGGAATTCGTATACCTCTTGTTCAAATAGGAACATTGAGTTATCGGAAGAGGGATAAATAATCGGTTTCTAAAACGAGACATTCTTCTCGCCCACAATGTCTCGTTTATGAAGAGTTGGGAGTTTTTCTATTTCCCGATGGAAAGTATCAAACAACATCTGCCGTTTGGTCCTCCCAACTCTTTTTTCACACACCGGTGAGTCAACATGAAAGTTGAAAGTCACCCATCCAATTCAGTTCAGCATAGGTTGACTCACCCAGCAATAATAATCTAATTCTATCATTCATAACATCCTCGCATGAAAGCAGAGAGTAAATTATTTTCATACCAATTCATCAAAACTCTCTGTTTATTCTTTGCCCTCCAACAACGTGCTTACCCAAACCCCACATAGCGCGTTGTTAGCTCTGGCAGGCTTTAGTTCATTCTACCCCGCTTGAACTAAACATAGGTGTTTGCCTCCCTATGCCCCAAACCTGCCAGAGCATCTTTGAAAATAACACAAGCAAAGCTTGTTGGATATATTCTGAACAATAACAAACTTCCTCGACGGAAGATGAAAGGAAGTGTCATGAGAAAATTATTGCAAATATTTGAAAATGCAATTCATTTATTTTACGTTTTCATATTAATCGCAAGTTCAGCCATTTTGTCTGTTGGAGGAGTGTTAATAGTATTCTCCACAATTTTCGTAGCCCACAAGATATTCTATATTTTGGATTGGGTATCAAATCTCAATTCAAAATCAGAATACATTTAGTCCACAATCTAATCATCTCATCAACGGGAGCTCTGTTAACACAACATCTCCCG
>CAYNKB010000105.1:0-1731 GCA_964397725.1 Candidatus Woesearchaeota archaeon
AGAAAGCGATACGTGAGGGAATGGTTGTTTGCGGGGCGTGCCAGACTATTTATGGACGACTGAATCCGAATGTTTATTCAACAGGGCGCGAGATTGAGAAGGCAGGAGTTATTTTTCTTGAGGACATGCTGGCTGAAACTGCTTTTGTTAAACTTGGTTGGGTGTTAGGGCATCGCGGATGGATGTCTGCGGAGAAGGCGAAAGAGAAGATGCTGGAGAATGTTGCTGGCGAGCTGAATGAGCTGTTGACTGAATAAAATATTGATAGTTCTTTTTTCTTACTCGGTAAGAACGTATACAAATTTCTTCAATTATTTCTTGTCAGGTAAGAAAAAGTTTATATACGTCTTTATATTCTTACCAAGTATGAATGGAATAGACAGAGGATCAGAAATATCCGAGAGGGGCAGGAATCAAGATAAGGAAGAAATAGATGGAATCAAAGAGAAACGGGAAACAATATTAGAAAAAACCGGAAGAGAGTACTTCTCTTCTGGAGAAGACGAATTAAAGAAAGGAAGATATAACTCTGCGGTCGTATTATTTTTTAAAGCATTAACCAGTTTTAGCGATTTATACTTGTTAAAAAACATTGGAAAATCGCCATCTTCCCATGCTGATAGATTCAGACTTACAAGGGAAAGATTTCCTGAAATCTATGAGATTTTGGACAAGGATTTTCCCTTTTATCAGGAAAGTTATAATGCTACTTTATCTAAAGAATTAGCTGAGAAAATGAAATATGATGCAGAAATTGTGGCAAGAAAAGCTGAAATTGAAATATAGCAAAGAAGTATTCGATATTGTGCAGTTTGGCTCTTCAGCGATTGAAGGCAAAGAGGCACGAGATATAGATGTGGCTGTGATTTTTAATAATCTTCCTCTGAAAAAGCAGATTGACGAAGCTTATAGCCTAAAAAAACAATTAGAAAAATTAACTGATAAGGAGATTCATATTTCTAATTACGACTTATATAGTTTGTTTGATGCGAATAATTTTGCCAGAGAGGGAATTATCTTTTACGGAAAGAGCCTGATATCTGGGCATGATTTTATTGGGAAATTTGGCTTAAAGCCAATAATTCAAATTTCATACTCGCTGCTAAAACTAAAGAAAAAGGATAAAGTAAGATTTCATTACATGCTGCGAGGCAGGAAGGGAAAGTACGGGCTGCTGAGGAAATATGGCGGCAAACTTATTCATCCGGGCTTGATTGAAATAGCCCCTGAGCATGAGAATATCTTTGCTAATTCTATCAAGGAAATTACTTCGGAATTTGTTGCGAAGAAAATTCTGATTGAAAAACTCTGATGCTTTTGAGTGAATAAATCTTTAATAAGGCGGATTTATAAGGGATTTTATGAAAGCACTTGTGACTGGCGGCGCAGGGTTTATTGGAAGCCACGTAGTTGATAAATTAGTTGCAGAGGGGCATGAAGTTGTTGTAATTGATGATTTATCCTCGGGTAAGAAGGAGAATATCAGTCCTCGGGCTGTTTTTGTTGAAAAGAGCATCACGAGCGACCTTGGGAACTTATTTTCTGAATATAAATTTAACGCTGTTTTTCATCTTGCAGCTATTGCGAGCGTGCAATATTCCATTAAAGAGCCCTATATCACGCACAATACCAATGTACAAGGAACTCTTAATATTCTGGAATATTGCAGAAAGCAGAATGTCAAGAGATTTGTTTTTTCTTCCAGTTCAGCGGTTTATGGGGACCAGAAAG
>CAYNKB010000106.1:0-1626 GCA_964397725.1 Candidatus Woesearchaeota archaeon
AGATATTTTTTGCACTGATTGTGGGAGGGATAATAGGAAATTTGATTGACAGAATAAGTTACGGTTACGTTGTTGATTTCATTGCATTCACATTCTGGCCCGCATTTAATGCCGCGGATTCTGCTTTGACGATAGGAATCGTTGGGTTGATATTCTATAATTGGAAAGAATGAATTATTTTTCTTCTTTCCCCCAGATACTTCGTTGCAGCACATAAATAGCGAAAAGCTTATATAGTTAATCACTATCGATATACTATATGTCAACGCTAACCTTGAAATTTAAAGGCATTGAAGCAGATATGCTGGACGGAATGGTAAGGACCGGATTATTTAATTCGAAATCCGAAGCGATAAGAGCTTCTCTTGTACATTATGGAGTAGAGCTGGGTTTATTTAGAGAAAAGCTCTGGAAACAAATAGAGAGATTTCCGAGGAGGAAAGTGAGCCCTAAGCAGCTTGCCAAGGATCTTGCAAGATTAGAAAATGCCTCCTAAGATATTTATTGATACCTATGTTTTTATCTATTCTTTCGAATTTCCATATTCTAACAGCAGAAAAGTCATTGATCTTCTGAACAAGGGTCAGATAGAGGCGGTTATCTCGAGCAGAGTTTTTACGGAGGTTCTGAATTATTTTAATAAATATCATGGGGAAAAGCTGTCAAAACATTTCAGGAGATATCTTTCTCAATCGTGTTTTTTGATACCGGCTAAATTCGCAGAAGATATTATGGAGAAATTAAAAGGCCAAATAAAAGAAAAAGACCTTGAACAAATAGCAGTAGTGAGGAAATTAAGCATAACTCATTTGGTTGCTTACGACAGAGATTTCAAGGAATTTAAAGAATATACGACACCGAAAGAATTCATAGAACTAATGGGAATTAATGCATCCGATACAGACTACTAAATAATTATTTCTCAGTTTTTTTATTTATTAATTCATCCAGTTCTTTCTTAAAATCTTCAACATCTGCAAACTGCTTGTACACCGAAGCGAACCTTATGTAAGCGACTTTATCCATATTTTTTAATTTATTTATCACCATCTCGCCGATTGTTTTCGTAGAGACTTCTTTCGTCTCAAGATTTAGAATTTCCTGCTCAATCTCATTCACTGCCTGCTCAATCGCTTCTCTTGAGATAGGCCTTTTTTCGCATGCTTTGATGAATCCTGCCGTAAGTTTCTGCTTGTTGAAAGGCTCTCTCCTTTCATCTCTTTTTATTATACTAAGGTCAACTTTTTCTGCTTCTTCGTATGTTGTGAATCTTTTCTTGCACTTGAGGCATTCTCTTCTTCTTCTTGTTTTTGCGCCTTCTTCTAACTCTCTCTTGTCTGATACTCTTGTTTCTTCATTTCCGCAGAATGGGCAACGCATTGTATTTACCTTAAGTGAATGCTACAATTAGTTGTATATAAATGTTATTGTAGTTGTTTTTATAAACTTAAATGCAGTAAACTGAACTATGCAGCACGTTGCAATAATGAAGAAGTCTTGGGGATTAATTCAGAAGATTCTTTCTGGCGATAAAGTTATAGAATCGAGATGGTACAAATCAAAGAGGGCGCCATGGAATAAAATAAAAGAAGGAGAGATAGTTTACTTCAAGGATTCCGGAAATCC
>CAYNKB010000107.1:0-1560 GCA_964397725.1 Candidatus Woesearchaeota archaeon
AGTTCGGACAAAAGCTGCAACAAGTAATTAGAACGCTTGGGGTTTCTGACTGCGACATGGAAAAGGGGTCTATGAGATTGGAAGCAAATATTTCCTGGGGACCTAATTGGGGTTATAAAGTTGAAGTAAAAAATTTAAACTCTTTCAGATTTGTCGATAAGGCTATAGAATTTGAGTTGAAACGCCAGAAGCAAATTTTAGAAAAAGGTGAAACTCCTAGACAGGAAACACGCGGTTGGAGTGAAGGCAATAACGAAACAATATCACAGAGATTTAAGGAAACAGCTTCAGACTACAGATACTTCCCTGAACCTGATATTCCCCCGATGGAATTCACGGATACATTTATTGCTGAGATTAGGAAAAATATTCCCAAATTGCCTGCTGAAAAAAAAGCCAGACTCATAGAGATTTACAAAGTAAGGGACTCCTACGCAGAAATAATTGTTTCTCAGGAAGGTCTTGTCGAACTGGCAGAGAAGGTATTCGACATTGGTAAAACAAAAGGCCTTGAGACGGATGCTTTGGCTGGCATTCTGGTAAATCAGAAGGTTAAATCAAACACTTCTCCGGAGGAAGTTCTAAAGCTGGTAAAAGCCAAAGGGGAAAGAGTCGGAGATACTGAGGAAATTGCCAAGTGGACGGACGAAGCAATAAATGAAATGCCGAGTGCAGTTGCTGACTATAAAAAAGGTAAAGTCAATGCGATAATGGCTGTTGTAGGCAGGGTTATGCAGTTGAGTCGAGGTAAGGCAGACCCACAAATCGTCAAAAAACTTCTGGAAGAAAAACTGCAATATAATAATTCTTAGTGACAGAAGCCAGCAAACATCTTTTTAAAGGCAAAAATATTCAAAAACACGTTAGGAAATAGTGTATTATAAAAGATAAAATGACAGAGGAAGGTTCAGAAAAACACATATCATATAAAAGAACGCCTATTGGGAAAAAAAATAGAATCTTGGCAAAACACACTCATGAGATGTTGATGAAAAAAATAGAGCGAGACCCTTTAACAGGATTGTTGAATAGGAGAGGGTTGGAATCAAGAGCTATTCCGGCAATCGAACACGCGAAAAGAACCACAGAAAATTTATCATTTTTTGTAACCGATCTAGATGAGTTTAAAACCGGAATAAATGATCCTTACGGTCATCCGACCGGTGATGCCGTTATACGATACACTTCAGAATGTGTTAAAGGCAGTCTCAGGGTTACCGATTCGGTAGCAAGAATTGGAGGGGATGAATTAGCAGGTATTATCGTAAATCCTGATCAAAATTTTTTAAGAGAAATTGAAAAAAGAATTAAAGAGCGTTTTTTAACTAATAGAGAGCGTTTAAGTGAATTATTACCAAATCCTGCGCAATTGGATGAAATAATGGAAAAGATGGGTATAAGTATAGGAATGACTAGCATTCAAGAAGGTGATTCTTATTCGGATATGTATCAAAGGGCAGATGAAAAATTGCGGCAAGTAAAGCTCGAAAAGGGAGCCAATAAAAATGAAAAATAAATTCGTTCACCTACATGTTCACAGCGAATACTCTCTTCTTGACG
>CAYNKB010000108.1:0-1554 GCA_964397725.1 Candidatus Woesearchaeota archaeon
ATGAAATAGAAAAAATGAGCGAGCACGACCGTTCAAC
Source organism: Candidatus Woesearchaeota archaeon (assembly GCA_964397725.1). Classification (GTDB taxonomy): domain Archaea; phylum Nanobdellota; class Nanobdellia; order Pacearchaeales; family GW2011-AR1; genus CAYNKB01. The sequence continues at coordinate 38 of CAYNKB010000108.1, forward strand.
CATGCACGAGGCAATGGAACAGCAATGTTACCACCATGATACAATTATAACCTTGGCAGACGGAAGCGAGCATAAGATAGGCGAACTGATAGAAAAATTGATAGAAAAAAATAAAGATAAAATAATAGAAGGAAAAGACTGCCTGATACTTCCGAACAACAGCTTGGAAGTCCTAACAACAGATTTCAAGAAAGTATACAAAACAAAAGTTGATAGAATAAGCAGGCACAAAGCATTTGATAAATTTATTAAAATTAAATTCTCTCATGGCAGAGAAATAACAGTCACTCCGGAACATCCTGTCTTTATAGCTGACAATGGTGAAATAATAACTAAAAGAGCAGATTCAGTTATAATAGGAGATTCCATACCAATACCCCTAAACTTGCCTATAGAAGGAAAAGAACAGCACTTTAATCCAATTTTAATAAATAAGAGGGCAAAACAGCATATAACAATTCCAACAAGTAACGGACCTGATATATATAAAATAATTGGATACTTTATATCTGAAGGTTCAAGAGAAATAAACAGAAAAAAATTAATCGGGATAAATTTCACAAATAAAGACACTAGGTTATTGAAAGATTTTGAGAGTCTTATGAAAAAAGAATTTAATCTTAAGCCGTATAAACAGGTAAAAATTGACGAAAACGGAGAAAGATGGTGCTATAGATATACCTCAACTGAGCTGGCTGATTTCCTTAAGCAAGCAATGCCTGAAATGTTAAAAACATCCGGAGATAAGCAGATTCCAAAATTTACAATGAAGGCTAAAAAAGAACACATTTCTTTAATGTTATCTGCCCTATTTGAGGGAGATGGATATGTTTCAATTAAAGAAAGAACAATAAGAATAGGATATAAAACAAAAAGCAAAAGGCTTGCAGAGCAAATACAAGATTTACTATTAAGATTTGGAATAAGAAACAGCATAACAAAAGATAGAGAATATTTCAGAATAGGAATAACAGACTATGAAAATATTAGAAAATTCAGAGAGTCAATAAGTTTCGTAACAGAAGAAAAGAACTCTATAATAGACATTTATCTTAAAGAAAAGGAAATAAGAAGATTTGTTAAAAATAAAATACCTCTTGAATTCAATGAGAAAATTATCAATATAATAGAAGATGAAAAAATAGAAAAAGTTGGCAAATACAGAAAATATAATATAATATTTGACCACAGAACAAGAAAAGACAAATTCTCATTTTCTAAGGACTTTATTGTAAATATGATGAATCAAGTTAAAAAAGAATCCAATATGAAATATCTTGAGCAGTTTACAAATGATATAGGCTGGGAGCATGTATCCGGCATTGAAGTAATTGAAAATGACAATGAAAAATGGGTGTATGACATAACGATAGAGCCAAGCCATTCTTTTGTTTCACAAGGAGCCATCCTGCACAACACGGTAACAATATCCAAAGCAAATATTCAAGCAACTCTCCGCGCAGAAACTACCGTCCTCGCAGCAGGAAACCCAAAGCTCGGGCGCTTCGACCCCTACA
>CAYNKB010000109.1:0-1523 GCA_964397725.1 Candidatus Woesearchaeota archaeon
AGGCGATAAGATTTTTTTACACGCTTTTTTAGAATTGTGTTTTTGTTTTGAATAATTAGTGCTTCTGCGCCTTGGGCGAGGATTTTTTGTTTCATCTATCCTCTAGTTCTTTTACCTACTATGGGGTGTTCTTCTACTAATCTTCCAATTTGTTCATAGTATAAATCAGAAGGCTGCCATCCATCAGACAAAGTTCTTTCGTATAAACCTGATTGACTTAATTGCGGAGGGCTTCTTAGTTCATCTATTAACTGTGGGTTTTCTATTAATTGCTTTAGAGGTACCATATTTTGCTTAGTTATTTAGTTTATTTAAATTTTTATATATTTAACATATTAAATTTAAAATTTCATCTTTCTGCCGAATTTCTTTGCGAGTTTCATCATTGTCTTTTGGTCGATGCCTTTTTCGGAGATGTTTGATTGGGATTTTATCATTTCTTTAAGCATCTTGTATTGTTTTAATAATTGGCGGATTTCTGTTGTTGAAGTTCCAGAGCCGTGGGCTATTCTTTGAATACGGGAAGTTTGCTTTTCCAGAATTTCAGGATTTTCAATTTCGTAGGGAGTCATTGAATTGATTGCGTGCTTCCAGCGCTTTACTTTTTCCTGCTGGGATTCGAGCTGAGACTCTGGAATTTTTTCTTTTGCTTTTCCTAATCCGGGAACTAAAGATAGGATTTTGTCCATTGAGCCTAGGGAGTCAAGGGATTCAAGCTGAGTTTGAAGGTCGCGGAGGGTGAATTTTCCTTCGGCAAGACGGGCTTGCTGAGATTCTATTTGCTTTTTGTCAACAACAGAATGGATTTTTTCCATTAATGATTTTAGGTCGCCAAGGCCGAGAAGGCGGGAGAGGAATGATTCTGGATCGAAGGATTCTAAGTCAGAAGGTTTTTCTCCAACTCCTATGAAGACTACGGGGACTTTAATTTCAGAGCAGGCAGTTAGAGCACCTCCTGCTTTTGCAGTTGAGTCCATTTTTGTAATTATGACTCCTGAAACTGATGCAGAAGATTTGAAAGCCTGCGCCTGAGCTTTTGCAGACTGCCCTATGTCTGCTGACATAACAAGGAATGTTTCTGTCGGCTTAATTAATGCAGAGAGGGATTTTATTTCTTTGATTAAATCTTGAGAGAGGGCGTCACGGCCGGCTGTGTCTACTAAAATTATTTCATATTTCTTTAATTGCTCTTTGTATGTGTTCCATATTTTAATGGGGGAATGTTCGTCTGGAAGAATAAATACAGGGATGTTTATTTTATCACAGGCTTGCTTTAATTGCTCCGGAGCGGCAGGACGATGAACGTCAAGACCTATGGCGCAGACGCTATGGCCTCTTTTTGAGTAATATGATGCTATTTTGCTTATTGTTGTAGTTTTTCCGGCTCCGTATAATCCGACAAACATGAAAATGTTTTTCTTTTTTAACTGGATTTCTTTTTTCTCTCCAAGAATGGAAAGAAGCTCGTCATGAAGAAGTTTTATTATGTGCTCTTTTTTGGCAATTCCGGATATTCTTTCGTC
>CAYNKB010000110.1:0-1511 GCA_964397725.1 Candidatus Woesearchaeota archaeon
AGGCTTAAATACACTATTTTTCCCTTTTGTATATGTTAACAGAGAAGCAGATAGAAGAGATAAGAGAGCATCTTGAAAGGGCTCAAAATCCCGTTTTTTATTATGATAATGATGCAGACGGGCTTTGCAGTTTTCTTCTTTTTAGAAGACTTTTGGGAAGAGGAAAAGGAGTTGCCGCAAGGAGTTATCCTGACTTGAACGCGCAGTATGCGAGAAAAGCGCAGGAGCTTAATGCAGATTATGTTTTTGTTCTTGACAAGCCTGTTATTTCAAAGGAGTTTGCTGATGAGATAAATAAGTTGGGACTTCCTTTGGTTTGGATAGACCATCATAATGTCGGAGCAGAATTGGAAGGGGAAAACACTTTTGTTTACAATCCTGCAAAAAATGTTGGAAAAGAAAAGAGCGACGAGCCTGTTACTTATTGGGCTTACAAAATCTCCGGAAGAAAAGAAGATGTGTGGATTGCCGTGATGGGGTGCATTGCCGACCATTATATGCCGGATTTTACCAAGGAGTTTAGCGAGAGGTGGCCTGATTATTGGGGGAAAGTAAAAGAGCCGTTTGATGCGTATTATAAAACGGAGATAGGAAGGATAGCAAAGAGCCTCAGCTTTGGATTAAAGGATTCTACCACTCATATTGTTCAGCTTCAAAATTTTCTGGCGGAGTGCAAAAGCCCTGATGAAGTATTCTTGGAACAGAGTACAAACAGCTCTTTCAGGAAGAAGTATGCTGAAATAGGAAAGAAATACGATTCTTTGCTTTCAAGGGCAAAGAGAAATGTTTCCGGAAATTTGCTTTTCTTTGATTATTCAGGAGACTTGAGCATAAGCTCGGAGATTTCAAATGAGCTTTCTTACTTGTATCCTAAGAAATATATTGTTGTGGGATACAGAAAGGGAATTGTAACAAATATTTCTTTAAGAGGAAAGGGAGTTAAGAAGATTCTTGAGAAGATTTTGAAGAATTTCAATAATAGCACTGGCGGAGGGCATGACGATGCTGTCGGAGCGAGGATAAATACAGAAGATTTAGAAAGGTTCAAAGAAGTGCTTATGGAGGAGATTGCATGAAAGAAATGGAAATAGAGGTTCATGGAAGAGTGCAAGGCATTATGTTTAGAAAGATAATTGGGGATTTTTGCCGGGAGCATGGACTGAAGGGCTTTGTCAGAAATAAGGAAGATGGAAGTGTAAATATTTTAGTTCAGGGAAATAAGAAAGAGCTTGAGGAATTTCTTTCATGGATTAATAAAAGCCCCGGATTTTCTAAGATAACAGGAATGAAATATTCTTTAAGGGATGCTGGAAAGGAGTATGAAGAATTTAAGATTGTCAAAGATAAGGGTTTTATTGCTGACAAGGCGAGAAGTTTAATTAATTTTGGAAAGTTTTTAATTGGAGACGGAAAGTCTGAAGTTCCAAACCATGTAGCGATAATTCCCGATGGAAATAGAAGATGGGCTAAGGAAAAAGGATATGAGGGGAGCTTCGGGCATTATAAGGCTG
>CAYNKB010000111.1:0-1510 GCA_964397725.1 Candidatus Woesearchaeota archaeon
CTTTAACTCTGTTTATATCTTCCAGCTTAAGCTTATTTAAAAAAACAACAGCTTTGTAATCAAAATCGACAGACTCCATATTCTCTGGGCTGACAGACCTATCTAAATATTTTGAACTTGGTAAAACTTCAATCTCTTTATTAATAAACCAGCTTGAATTTGAACTCTGCTCAGTTCCAGAAGTAAATCCCTCTCGGCTATTTAGACGATCGTTTCCTAATGTTAATGAAAAACCCAATAAAGAAACTAATCCAATTCTTTCAAGCCAAGAACGCATCAAGAAAGAATAAATCAAAAGTTTATAAAATTAATTGAAATAGAAAACAATAATCCATCCTACTATAACAATCCTTTTATACTTTGAACAAGTCCAGCCTAAATGAGAAGATTTCTCGTTGCGAGCTCTCTAACTCTGGCTTCTATAATTAATAGTTGCACAGCTCCAGAAACAGAACATCCAATAATAGAGCCGGCGCCAAAAAAACAAACAATTCCTGAAACAAGAGCAGTTTATAATCTAAGAGACATTATAAATTCAGGAGCAATATCTCAAAAAGAAATAAACCTTCATGTCTATATTTCCCCTAAACTTTGGGACATAGAAGAAAATAAAGATCTTATCTTCAGGCACGTTTCACAATTCTTTGAGAAAGATTTCATAACTTGCCAAATCCAATATCAAAATACAAAAATATCCCCACTTAGCACTCCAGAAGAAATAGGAATAGAATTTTATGAAACTTCAAATGAAATAAGAGCACGCTATCAAGAAATATTTCCAGAATCGAATCCAAATGCCTTATCAAGCAGAATAGTCGGAGAGTTCATAGCATATTCGGCAACTCCAAAAAGAATAATCCTATATAATCAAGATTGGAATATATATAGAAAAGAGAATACAAAAGAGCAATTAGAGAAATTCTTTGACTTCCCTATAAAAGACGGCGAAACTATAAGAGGCCACATAGCAAAGATAAACGCAAAAACTTTAGTCCATGAAATAGGGCATTGTCTTGGACTTGTTCACACTGAATTTTTCAATCCTCCCCTAATTCCAAAAGAAGAAAATGGAATTGAAAACATAATGAATGCAGAATACGGCTTCCGCTTCACTCCTGAAAACCCCCTAGGCGCGCAATTCAACACACTGCAGTTAAGCATAATGCACTCTATGCTAAATAAAAATCAGCTTACATGGAATCTATTTCAGGATTCAAGCTTAACAGGAACCTACTTTTGGACAAACATAGGAAGAGATAATGGATTAGCAGTTAGAACAAGAACAAAAGAAGAAATCAAAGAACTGCTGGGTCTTAAGCAGTCTTCCCAGTAAACTCTGTATACCTGCATTTCCCGCAGTAAACTCTATCCTTGTGCTTCGCTAAAAATATTCCAGGCCCGCACCTCGGGCAGGACTTGCTTTTCTTAACGCTATCCCCTTGAATAATATAATGCTTGTATTTCTTGCTGGTAAGTTTATTTTTATGCGGTTTCTTTCCCTTCTTGTCTG
>CAYNKB010000112.1:0-1507 GCA_964397725.1 Candidatus Woesearchaeota archaeon
AAGGATTCTGGAGCTTTGCAAAAGAAAGATTTCACAAGTATCATGGAATTGACAAACAGAATTATCCGTTCTATGTGAAAGAGATGGAATTTCGTTTCAATCATAGAAACGAAAGTATTTTTAACCTATTATTTGATATATGTGTAAGGGGGGCAATTTAGTGCGGATTTCCACTAATCACCATAATTTAATCTGATAGCTAAATATTCGACAAGTTATACGTGTTCGCATAGCTGTTGTTGTTCTAGCATTAAATCTATCTCCGAACTGATTTGTTAGACTGCCAAACACACTTTCTCCTCTTCCTCTCTGTCTATAACCTAATCTGTTTATAGGTTGTCTATAAATTCTTCTAGCCTTTCTTCTCCAATATCCACTATACCTCCTTTTATTTGGACAAATAATCGGAAAATATCCTTTATTAAATAATTCTTTTATAGTTTCATTATCATCATACCATGCATCTGCATAAAGAAAACTTCTTCCTTTAGGAACTGCCTCCTTAACTGGAGAGGCAACTTTATCTCTCAGAAAGCTAATGCCGACTGGATAAACAGACTGCTTTGCAATTCTGTTGCAGAGAGTTACTTCTATCTCTTGGATATTCCAGCTTGTAAATTTAGTTGAATCAACAAAAGTAAATAACGATGATAAAGCTCTATCTAACATAGCTCCAGCTATGCTGATAAATTGAGCAATAACTCTGTGCGTTTCTTCTTTATTTTCCCAGTAAGAAATAACGCTATGGCCTATCCTTTCATTACATACTAATCTTGAGATATGCATTTCTGCTCCTCTCAAAGTTCTTTCATCGTATTCTTTTAGAGCAATAATTAAAGCATAAATATCAATATTTCTTTTAGGTTTAGCTCCTCTTCCTCCTTTCACTAGTTTAGATTGCTGCACAATTCTATGCATCGTAGAAAGCGCAAGATTTATATCAAACACTTGATTACACCATCTAGGCAACATAGTACCCACCTCCTTTAGTTAATTATGGTGGGTACTTTAATTAAAAGAACTTATTTATTAGACACGCCCATAAAAACAGAAATCTTATAAACTCTAATTTCCATATTCAAATATGCCAAAAACAATAGGCTTGATTGCAATAAAAGGAGGCGTTGGAAAAACAACAATTTCTGCATCTCTCGCAGCAGATTTAGCAAATAATTTAAAAAAAAGAGTACTGCTTGTTGATGCAAATTATTCTGCTCCAAATTTAGGATTGCATATGGATATTATAGAGCCAGATAAAACAATTCATGAAGTTCTTGCAAATAAGGCAAAAATAAAAAATGCAATTCATCATCGATATGGAGTTGATGTAATTCCAGGCAGTTACATTGCGGACTACTCTTTTAATCCATTAAAATTGAAGCATAAAATAAAAAAAATAAAAAACAATTATGACTATATTATTTTAGACTCATCTCCTAGTTTAAATGCAGAGGTTTTATCAACAATCCTTGCTTCAGACCATTTATTTGTTGTAACAACTCCAGAT